>NZ_CALJXO010000339.1:0-4780 GCF_937988555.1 uncultured Boseongicola sp.
ATATGTTGTACTTCGCGCAAATCTCCTGAACCCGCTCCCAATACCCTTCCGGCGGCGTGATCACGCCGCCGCCCGCCGTCACAGGCTCAAGACACAGCGCGCCGACGGTGTCCGGCCCCTCGCGCAAAATGACCTCTTCGATCGCGTTTGCAGCCCGAATTCCATAGTCGGCCACGTCGCCGAATTGGCTGCGATACTCAAGACAATGCGGGACCTTCACAAACCCCGGCGCAAAAGGTCCGTATTGCGCATTTCGCTCGTTCTGACCGCCCGCCGACATCGTCGCCAGTGTTGAGCCGTGATAGTCGCGGTCCCGATATAGAATTTTGTATTTCTTGCCATCATAAAGCTTGTGCGAAATCTGACGCACCAACTTGAAGACTTTCTCATTCGCCTCAGATCCCGAGTTCACATAGTAGACGCGGCTCATACCCGGCATCTTGGAAATCAGCTTTTCTGCAAAAATCGATCCTGGGATCGACCCTGCCGAATTGGCAAAGTAGTTCATCTTCACCAACTGATCGCGCACAGCATTGGCGATACGCTCGCGGCCGTAGCCCACGTTCACAGTCCAGACGCCGCCCGACACACCATCAAGGTGTTCCTTGCCGTTTTGGTCCCAGACCCGCATCCCCTTACCTTCGACGATGATCCGCGGATCATTGGACTCAAGAGATTTATGCTGCATCAAATGATGCCAAAGATGCGCCCGGTCGGCCTCCACAACTTGGGTGAGGTCATTTTTGGTTATCTGCGTATTCACGGCGTTTCCCTCGCTTTAAATCGCATCCGAATGCGGCTTGACGGTTTGTTTTGCTTCATTCCAAAAATACACGTTAGGGCCAGTCGCTGTTCGGGTATAGAGCCAGTACAAGACTTTTGAAGAGAGCCTTCAGACCAGACTGAACGTAAAACTGGCCTTAAGCGCAACAAGATTACTGGACCTATGGGCTTCCATTTCTATCCGTCTATAGTATCCCCCGGTGAATGAAATCGGGTCAAAAAACAAAAAACCCGGGAACCTCAGGGAAGAATAGTATGAAAACGAAAATCACTCTCGGCTGCACCGCAGCCGTCATGGCGATGATGGCCTCGGTCAACGTAGCCAAAGCCGCAGACGAGATCACAGTTGCGTATTTCCTCGAATGGCCAATGCCGTTTCAGTACGCCAAAGTGACTGGCGCTTACGATGAAGCAATGGGCATCAAGGTCAACTGGGTCAGCTTTGACACCGGCACAGCAATGTCCGCTGCAATGGCATCCGGCGACGTGCAAATATCCGTCAGCCAAGGTGTACCACCTTTTGTGGTTGCAGCCTCTGCGGGTCAGGACATCCAGATCGTCGACATCGCCGTGTCCTACTCGGACAACGACAACTGCGTCGTACGCACTGATCTTGAAATCGACAAGATGAGCGCAGGCGAACTAGCCGGCAAAAAAGTTGCTGTACCACTTGGCACCGCCGCACATTTCGGTTTCCTGAGCCAGATGGCCCACTTCGGCGTTGATGTTGCATCGCTGGAAGTTGTTGACATGGCGCCTGCGGAAGGAGCTGCTGCTCTTGCTCAAGGGGCGATCGACATGGCCTGTGGTTGGGGTGGCGCGCTGCGTCGCATGAAGGAAAGCGGTAACGTTCTCCTGACGGGAGCCGAAAAAGAAGAAATCGGCATTTTGGTGTTTGACGCCACGACTGCACCAGCGAACTTCATCGCTGAAGAAGGCGAATTGCTGGCCAAGTTCCTGAAAGTGACTGCAGATGCAAACGCAATCTGGAACGCTGGTGGCGCCGATGCCGACGCAATGATACCGGTCATCGCAAAAGACGCTGGTATGGATGAAACTGCAACAGCCGAAACGCTGGCAACCTTCAAGTTCCCATCCGTTGAAGAGCAGCTGGGTGCGGCATGGTTCGGCGGTACGGTTCAAAGCTCGATGAAAGGCGTTGCAGACGTTTTCGTTGCTGCTGGTTCCATTGACGGTGCGCTTGATAGTTATGCGCCAACGATCAACACAAGCGCGTTGGTTGCTGCAAACGCAATGTAATCGCAAAAACTATCGGCCCGGCGCAGGTTTTACTCGCGCCGGGCCTTTATCTTATGCACAGTAAATGATGTGCCGCCGGACTCGCTTTGCTCACAGCCCGGCCAAATGAAGAACAAAAATAATCAGGGAGGCCGATTATGTCTAGTCTTGTGCTCGACAATATTTCGATGCGGTTCGACTTGCCGAACGGCAGTCATGTGCAAGCCTTGCAGGATGTCTCTCTCGACATTCAAAGCGGCGAGTTGATGAGTGTTCTTGGCCCCTCGGGCTGTGGCAAAACCACTTTGCTGAATATTGTTGCAGGCTTCTTGGCCCCGACATCTGGGACCGTGCAGCTGAACGACCACGTCGTCACCGGCCCCGCGCAAGAACGTGGCATGGTGTTCCAAAAAGGTGCTTTGTTCGAGTGGATGGATGTACGCGAGAACGTGGCGTTCGGTCCGAAGATGAATAAGGTTCCCAAATCCGAATACAGTCCGAGAGTAGATCACCTTCTTGAGGTCGTCGGATTGGCAGACTTCAAAGACAAAGCGATCTATGAGCTATCCGGCGGCATGCAACAACGTGTTGCCCTAGCCCGTTGCCTTGCCAACGACCCCGACGTCATCCTCATGGACGAACCCCTTGGCGCCCTTGACGCGCTGACACGTGAAAAGATGCAGTCGCTGGTCCTTGATCTTTGGAAAGAGACAGGCAAGACGATCATTCTCATCACGCACTCGGTTGAAGAAGCCCTTTTGTTAGGAGAGCGACTTATTGTAATGGCCCCCCGCCCTGGGCGCATTCATAAGGAATACCGCCTGCCATTCGCAGAAATGGGCGTCGGCGCTGACTTGCGCGAAGTAAAACACCACACCGAATACAATGAGACCCGTGAGGAAATCCTCAACATGATCTGGGATATGGAAGATGAGATCATGGGTCGGTCGGAGGACGCGGCATGATCATTCTTTTAATCTATATCGCAATCTTTGTGGCTGCCTTCTTTGCAGTCCAGTTCGTGAACTCGCGCATGGATGCCTCACGAGACTTCACGTCTCTTAAAACCGTAACCTTCGGCGACGAAAGTGCGGTCACACCAAATCGCGCCGCGTCTTTCATCTCAGTTATAGCGATCTTTTTGATCTGGGCTGCCTTTACCGGTTCGAAACTAACTCCAATCCATGCGCCCGGCCCGTTCGTTGGCGACTCGTCCTTCAGCTACACGGTAAAAACGAGCGACGGACAAACCGACGACGCCGAAGTTTCCTTTCGCGTCTTCAGGGTTGGTCAAGAAGTCGAGGCCCTTGAAGTTGATCCAGGCGACGGGTTCGCGAAAAACGATAGTGACATTGTCGGCGCTTGGCGCTCGAAACTGATCCGCGTCGACGCAAACGATGAAATTGGCCGCAAAGAAGGAGCCGCAATCGTTGCGATCGATGGTAAAGCCATCGCGCCCGGCGAGGAAGTCTCGGTCGCTAGTGGCGCCGTTTCAATGACGTCCAAAGGCACACTCAACTACAAGCCTGCAAAGGGCTGGCAAATGGAGCCGATCTGGCTTCCATCTCCCGAAGCGGTTTGGGGCCGGCTTGTCAGCATCTCAAGCGAAGGGTACCAGAATTCGACGCTTATTGAGCACCTTGGGTTCTCGCTTTTTCGCGTTGTTGTTGGCTTTATCTTCGGCGCGCTCGTTGGTATCCCACTTGGATATGCGATGGGTCTCTCGGGTTGGTTCCGTGGTTGGTTTGATCCGATCGTTGAGTTTATGCGCCCTGTCCCACCTCTCGCTTTGATCCCGCTTGTGATTATTTGGGCTGGCATCGGTGAAACCGGCAAGATCATCCTTTTGTTCCTTGCAGCACTTTGGATCATGACCATCGCCGCCCGAGCGGGCGTGTCTGGCGTCAACATCACAAAGGTGCACGCGGCCTACTCTCTCGGCGCGTCCAAATGGCAGATCATGCGTTACGTGATCATGCCGAATTCGCTGCCGGAGATTTTCACCGGCGCGCGAGTTGCCATGGGCGTCTGTTGGGGCACGGTTGTGGCGGCAGAGCTTGTCGCTGCGGAAAAAGGCGCGGGCATGATGATCATGGTCGCCTCGAAGTTCCAGCTAACCGACATCGTGATCATGGGTATCATCCTGATCGGGGTCATTGGCTACGGCATCGACATCCTGATGCGCAAGGCCGAAGACTATCTCGTGCCTTGGAAAGGTAAGTCCTAAATCTGGACCTAGTATCTGGACCGATTCTCGTGCAGGATCGGTCCAGATATGGTCATACACCTCGACACATTCTTTCTGGAACCCGACCCCGACAGCACGCTGCAGCACCGGATCAAACGCGCAGTCGTGGAGGGTATCCTTTCCGGCCGTTACCGCGCTGGCGAGCGCATGCCATCCAGCCGGATGCTGGCCAAACATCTGAGCATCAGTCGGATAACAGTTACCATCGCCTACACGGACCTTGTGGCAGATGACTATCTCGTAGCCCGTGGTCGTTCGGGATATTTCGTATCGGAAACTGCCCCCAGCTCTCCCAATTTCGAACTGTCAAAAGACGAAACCGACGGCAGTTTCGACTGGGCTCGAGTTCTCAATCACCGCCCGCCGCCGGCTCGCACAATCACGCGCCCCGACGATTGGCAAAGCTACCCCTACCCGTTCATTTACGGACAATCCGACCAGTCGTTGTTCGACCATCAAAACTGGCGCCTTTGCGCGCTTCAGGCCCTCGGGCAAAAGGACTTCGCCGCG
>NZ_CALJXO010000340.1:0-13318 GCF_937988555.1 uncultured Boseongicola sp.
AAACTTGCCAACCACTCAGGCGACAGCGCCTCGCTGAAGGCCGCCGACAAAATCAAAGGCCATTGCTGACTGTTGCCCGGCGACACGCCCGAGACTGAAACCGGATCCGTGAGCGCAAAACAGCATCTATCGGACGGGTCCGACACATCGACCCAGGTGATTTCTTGCGCCGTTGCCAGAAGGCGCAAATCGCGGCGAATGCGTTTGGCTTCCGGAAGGAAGCTCGTCATCGGAATGACTTGCCCAAGCGTCAGCAAAGACAGCGCCGGGCCAGTCTCGGACAAACACTTTAAGCGCACGATATCGGCGACAATCGACACCGCCATTTGCGCGCCCGAACTGTGCCCAACGATCAAAACTTCATCAATATCTTCGCGTAGGGCTGCTTCAATCCGATGGCGGAACTCGTGCAGTCGCGCTTCGATCTCATCTGGATAAACACCGCGCTTGGAGGCCGAATAGGCATAGCCCTGCATAAGGTAATAGGCATAGGTTCTGTCGTCTTTCGATTTGAACCACCGAAGGACACCAAGCGTCAGCGGTAGGAACAGCGCCCAAAAGACGCCGGCACCGACAAGCGTCCAGAGCCACCCACTGACGCCCTGCTGTTGACCCAGATACGACACCAGTGCGGTTCCGACTTCATAGGTCGCCCAGACCGCGCCACTGGCCAGAAGACTTGCGCCTAAGAGAGCCACCGACAATTGCGCCAATAGAATCACCACCGGGTATAGCGCAGCAATAACCGGGCCCTTCGCCAGCCAGCCAAGCCTGCGAAACGTGCCGGTCGTCAGATAGAGCCAGCATGTCCGTAACAACGCCAGATAGGTCCCCGTAATGCCGGCGCTCATCGAACCGCGCAGAAGGTCGTGCCAGACAAGAACATCCACCTTGCTGACCGTGCTGACCCCATCGATCTTTGCGCGCACACGCCAGCCCGTCTCGCGGGCTTCGCATTTCTGGTCAATCTCATACCCTGAGACCTCAGCCTGCTTGCGACCCTCGCTACGGTATAGCTCGCGGTAGCGCCGCGGCGGATTGGGGTCATAGCCAGGGATGTAAAATACCCGGCGGCGGGACACCTGTGATTTTCGACGCGGCAGCATGGTCAAGAGACTACCCCATGCACTCAGACGGGAGAAACCATTCGGTAGAACGCAGTGCAAAAAAACAAGCCCCGGTCAAGCTCCCGGAAACAATTGCTCGGTTCTCAACCGAATGTCTGCAAAACAGGGAATTGCTCGTTCAGCCACCAGGCGAAATCAGTAAAGCTTCCCGTGAGCATCAACAGCCCCACAGTCCACAATAACAGCCCCATGATCCGCTCGATCCGCTCCATATGTTGGCGCATCCAAGCCATCAGACCGGTCATCCGAGGGAAAAAGGCCGCGACCAGCAGAAACGGTATTCCAAGCCCGGCCGCATAGGCCGCAAGCAATGTCGTGCCGCGCACCACATCCGCCTCGGACGCTGCAATGGACAGAATCGCCCCAAGAATGGGCCCGATGCACGGAGTCCAGCCAAACGCGAAAGCAAGGCCAAGCACATAAGCGCCAAAGGCCGAGCCACCCCGATCACCCGCGTCCACCCGCATTTCTCTGTCCATGAAAGCGATCCGGTAAATCCCAAGAAAATGCGCGCCAAAAATCATGATCACAAGCCCGGCTGCAAGAACGAACCAATCCTGATTTGTCAGGAAAAAACGCCCGAATACCGACGCCGTGAACCCAAGGATCATGAAGACCGTCGAAAGACCCATGACAAAGAAAACAGCAGACACCATCGTGCGCCGCCGCGCAGCTTTTTCGCCACCCTGCATTTCGGTGACCGATATCCCGCCCATATAGGCCAGATAGGGCGGCACTATCGGCAGGACGCATGGGCTCAGGAAGGACAAAACTCCCGCCATCAGCGAAATCGTCATCGCCGGCAAAAGCGAGGCGTCAAAGAGGTCAAAACCGAACATTTACGTTCCCTTCACTTGACGACACCTATGCGGTCTTTAAGTCGGCGTCACGACACAAGCGCTCAAATCTAAGTGGACAAACTGTAACATCCCGCTTAGCGATCGTGCCATGGCAACTGATGACACCCTTGATGCGACCGGGCTTTTATGTCCCCTGCCCGTTTTGAAGGCGGCCAAGCGGCTGCGCGAGATGGCATCGGGACAAGTTTTGGAAATGCGCGCGGATGATCCGGCAGCCATTGTCGACGTCCCACATTTTTGCGCCGAACAAGGTCATGAAATGCTGAACGCCACCGATGACGGTGGCGTTCAGGTCTATCTTATCAAGCGTAAATAAGCCGCTACGACCGACCCGCTGACCACCATCCACGCTTGCGTGGCTTGGGAGGCGTTTCTTCAGGCGCCGGTACGTCCGCGACCATCACTGGCTCGGGCCGTGGTTCGGGCTCTGGAGTTGGTCCTGGTGTCGCAACTGCCGCTGGTGCCTCTGGCATTAGCGGCTCAGCCGCCATCACTTCTGGCGCTGCTGCGGCCTCGACCGGCGCTTCGTTAACTGCCTCTTCGACTTTTTTCTTGCGTGGCGCACGTTTGCGCTTGGGCTTTGGAGCTTCCTTCTCAGCCACAGCCTCGGCTACTTCTGGGGCGTTTTCAACCACATCAGGAACTGCTTCCACGCTTTCCGTAGGGGCCGCATCATCGTTAGCTTGCTCTTCGACTGGCGCTTCTGTCTTGCGTCGTGACCGTGACCGACGTGGCTTTTTCGGGGTCTCGGCCTCGGCGTCAGCCACCAGTGCTTCAGCAAGTTCCGACGGCGCGGCGCCCGCGGTTTCGCTAGCCGTCTCGCTGACAGCCTCGCTAGCTTCTGGCGCGCCGTTCTCGGTATTTTGTGCCTCATCATCCTCGCGACCGCCTCCGCCACCGCGACGACGACGACGACGACGGCGGCGCTTTTTCGGCCGATCTTCGTTATCTTCCTCGGACCGTGGTGCCGCGTCGACCACATCTGTTTCTTCCACTGTCTCGGCCGCCTCCGAAGCCAGATCTTCCTCGATCTCGGCCATCAAAGCCGGATCAACCGACACAACCGGTGCAGAAGTATCAATCACCCGAGTCGCCGTCTTGAATTTCTCGATGGTGAAGTCAGGCGAAATCAGGAACGGATCGGCTTCCAACCGTACCGCCATGCCGTAACGCGCTTCGATTTGCGCAATATGCTCGCGTTTGTTGTTCATCAGGAAATTGATAATCGAAACCGGCGCCTTGACCAAAGCCTCGCGCGACCGTTTGCGCACGCCTTCTTCTTCAAGCTGACGCAAAATATTCAGGCCAAGACTGTCGTCCGACCGGATCAGACCGGTGCCATGACATGCCCGACACGGCTGGGTCGAGGCTTCAAGCATGCCCGGACGCAAACGCTGGCGCGACATCTCGAGAAGGCCAAAGCCCGAAATGCGACCGACCTGAATGCGGGCGCGATCTGTCTTAAGCCTATCCTTGAAACGCTTTTCGACGGATGCGTTGTTGCGGCGCTCTTCCATGTCGATGAAGTCGATCACAATCAGACCGGCAAGGTCGCGCAGACGCAACTGACGCGCCACTTCTTCGGCCGCCTCAAGGTTGGTTTTCAGCGCAGTGTCTTCGATTGAATTCTCTTTGGTCGCTTTGCCCGAGTTTACATCGATGGCCACCAAAGCTTCGGTCACATCGATCACGATATAACCGCCCGACCTTAGTTGCACAGTCGGGTTGAACATGCCCGAAAGGTAGCTTTCCACCTGAAAGCGCGCAAACAGCGGCATTCCATCGGTGTAAAGCTTCACGTTTTTTGCGTGGCTCGGCATGATCATCTTCATAAAGTCTTTAGCTGTGCGGTAGCCAAACTCGCCCTCGACCAGAACCTCGTCAATCTCGCGGCTGTACAAATCACGGATCGACCGCTTGATCAGATTGCCTTCTTCGTAAATCTGAGCAGGCGCGATCGACTTCAGCGTCAATTCGCGAATTTGCTCCCACATACGCTGAAGATATTCGTAGTCCCGCTTGATTTCGGTCTTGGTTCGCTTGGACCCTGCCGTTCGGATGATCAGGCCGGCGCCCTTGGGCACGTCGATCTCAGCCGCGATTTCCTTCAGCTTCTTGCGGTCCGCGACTTGGGTGATCTTGCGAGAGATGCCGCCACCGCGCGCCGTGTTCGGCATAAGCACACAATAGCGCCCGGCAAGGCTCAGGTAAGTTGTAAGGGCCGCGCCTTTGTTGCCGCGCTCTTCTTTAACGACCTGGACCAGAAGTATCTGACGGACTTTGATAACTTCTTGAATTTTGTAACGCCGCGGACGCGATCTTCGAGGTGGGCGAATGTCTTCCTGGGTGTCGTCATCAGCAACAGATTCGATCGTTTCGTCGGTTTCTGCCGCGTTATCCATCGCCGAATAGGGCGTGTCGTCGTCGCCTTGATCATCGACGATCGGTGCCGCGTCATCCGCCTCACCATCAAGATCGACTACATCCATACCAGAAATAGCCTTGGGTGCATCATCGCTCACAGCCGGCGCGTCTCCGACACCTTCGGTCAAAGCGGGGGCCTCGGCATCGGTAATTTCGTCAGCGACTTCCGCGGTAATGGTTTCGTCTTTATTCTCGACCTCGGCGGCCTTCGAGCGGGATCGCCCACCGCGCGAGCGGCGCTTTCTTGGCTTTTCTTCCTCGGCCGCTTCGGCTTCAGCAAAGGCCATCTCTTCGGCCAGAAGCGCTTCGCGATCCGCGACCGGGATCTGGTAATAGTCAGGGTGAATTTCCGAGAACGCGAGGAAACCGTGGCGATTGCCGCCATAGTCCACAAACGCGGCCTGAAGCGAAGGCTCGACCCGCGTTATCTTTGCGAGGTAAATATTCCCGGCAAGCTGCCGTTTGTTTTCGGACTCAAAATCAAATTCCTCGACCTTGTTTCCGTCGACCACCACAACACGGGTCTCTTCCGCGTGGGTGGCATCGATAAGCATTTTCTTTGACATGTTGACTTTCCGCGCACGCGCACAGCCCCCCGCCTGAGAAGGGAGGAGCTGATTGCAATACGACTGTTGATGGCGACTGGACGCGGCGTAGACAATGGGGCCCGACCTTTCCGGGTCGGGGACATGCTCTTTAATGCCCTCGCACGCGTCATCGCGTTTCTTCTCCGGCGCCTTATAATGGCGCCCGTTATGAGCCCGGCGCTGCAAAATCGCGTCTCGGGCAATTCGGTTTTGCGGCCCTAAGGCCGAGTTGCCAGGCCAGACTGCTCAAAACACTCGAGCTAAACGTCTGGAACAGCGAAAATTTTTTAACAACACTTTGGGGCGCATGGCCCGATCTTGTTGCACACTCAACATAAAGGGGGTTGGGGATAAAATACAATCCCGAAGTTCGACGATTTCACGCTGGCGCTGCACCAGTGTCGCGCTTTTTGCAAATACTTTGGAGAACTTGCATCGGGCGGGGGCAAAAGCCCCCTGCCCGGCGGCGCCGCCCAAGCGGCTTTCTTAAAGATACTCTGAACGCTGAAGCCCGTATTTCGCCATTTTCTCGTTCAATGTCCGACGCGGCAGGCAAAGTTCGTCCATGACATTCACAATCGCGCCCCGGTGACGACGCATGGTGTTGTCGATCAGCATCCGCTCAAAGGCTTCCACGTATTCCTTCAGTGGTTTGCCTTCTGTGGTCACATTCATGTCGGTCTCGTCGCTGTCGGCCATCAACAACGACGCAATCGTGCCCGAACCGCGCCGCGACTGCAAAACCGCGCGTTCGGCGATGTTCAAAAGCTGGCGAATGTTTCCGGGCCACGGCGCTTGCAGAAGTTGCGCCGCCTCTTGCGCACTGACCTCCGGCGCGTCGCAGCCATATTCTTCCGCGAACTGCTCTGAAAAGCGTTGGAACAACAACAACATATCTTCGCCGCGCTGACGCAGGGGCGGCAGCGTGATCTTCATCGCGGCGAGGCGGTAATAGAGATCGGGACGCAGCGCGTCCTCGCAGGTGCGTCCGGCCTCCTGAAGGTTACTGATTGCAACGATCCGCGTTTCCGCTGGCGTGCCTTGCTCATTCATCCATGTAAGAAGACGCGCCTGAAGCTTCTCGGGAAGCGTCTCGATATCTTCCAGAACAAGCGTGCCACCACGCGCCTCTTCCAGCAAGGGCAGCCGTTCGTCGGTATCGTTCGGTCCAAAAAGCCGCGCGGCAAGGGCGTCTTCCTCGTGCGCCGCGCAGGAAAACAGCACGAATTTCCGGCCCGCCTTTGCGCCCACGGCATGAAGTGCATGCGCCACCAGGGTTTTACCGGTGCCGGTCTCGCCGTCGATAAGGACATGGCCATCCGCTTGCCCCAGATCGAGAATATCCTCGCGCAAACGCTCCATCACCGGAGACGCCCCGACGAGCTTTTTGATGATACCAGACCCATCCGACAACTCGCGGCGCAATGCCCTGTTATCAAGCGTCAGCCGGCGCGCGTTGGTCGCCTTCTTGGCCAGTTCGGTCATCTTGTCGGGGTTGAACGGCTTTTCAAGGAAATCAAACGCGCCAACACGCATCGCCTCGACCGCCATCGGCACATCGCCGTGCCCAGTAATCATGATGACCGGCAGCGCGGAATCCACGCCCATCAGACGTTTCAAGAAGGCCATGCCGTCCATGCCCGGCATCTTGATATCACTGACCACAACGCCCGGGTACTCGGAGCCAAGGCTCTTCAGTGCGTCTTCCGCACTGGGGAAAGTTTCGGTGTCGAACCCCGACAACGCCAGCCATTGGCTGATCGACTGCCGCATGTCCTGTTCATCGTCGACAATCGCGATTTTCATGGCCTTTGCCATCAATGCGTCCTCACGTTTATTCTGCAGCCTTACCAGCTGCCATATCGGCAAGCGGTAGACTGATTTCAAACAGTGCGCCCCCGCTTTGGCCGTTTTTCGCCGTCATCCGGCCTCCAAGGTCGTTGACTATCCCCGATGAAATAGCAAGCCCCAGCCCCACCCCGTCGCCTGGGGCCTTGGTTGTGTAAAACGGCTCGAACAGGCTTTCGAGGTCATCAATTCCGACGCCGTTGTCACGCACGGTGATCAGCACTTCGTCGGAAACAGACAGAAGCAAAATAACCTCGGGATCGGTCACGCCTTTGGTGGCGTCCAGCGCATTGCGCAATAGGTTTATCAGCACCTGCTCCAGACGAATACGGTCGGCATCGACATAGACCGGGTCGCGTGGCAGAGACGAGGTGATCGCCATTTTACGCTGCCGCAGCTGCGGCTCCATCATCGAGAGCGCACTGGATACAGAATCCCTTACATCAATGGTTTCAAAGGCATCGCCGCCCTTGCGCGCGTAGGATTTCAACTGCCGCGTAATCGACCCCATACGCTCGATCAAATCATCAATCCGCTGGAACGAGGACAAGGCCTCATCCGGGCGGCGGCGCTGCAACAATAACTTGGCCCCGGCGAGGTAGGTTTTCATCGCCGCAAGGGGCTGGTTCAACTCGTGGCTCACGGCCGCAGACATCTCGCCAAGAATCGCCAGTTTCGATGATTGCTGAATGGTTTGCTCGGCCACTTCAAGGTTGCGTTCGGCCTTTTCGCGCTCAGCGATTTCTCGCTGCAGCGCGGCGTTCAACTGGCGAAGCTCCGCCGACTCGCGCTGAAAAATCACCAGCCGCGATGTGGCTTTGCGGCTGGCAAAGTAAAATCCCACCGCAAGGATGATCGCAAACATCATAATCTCAAGCGCAATGAACGCATTTACCCGCTCGCGCACGCCCGCATAGGTGGTGAAGCTGGCCATCCGCCAACCTTGAAAGCCGACCCGCGCCTCTTGTCGCATAACCGGCTGGCCCTCGACATATGCATCAATCGAAAGCACGGACCAATCAGACGTGGCGCGCACCGCCCGCTGGATAGCGGTGGGAGCCGAGCGCAATTCAAGCGCTTCAGTTTCGCTCAGACCGCGCCAACGCCCCTCGGTCGAAAGCAGTATCTGACCCTCGCTGTCAGTCACAACAACGGCGTCCGTGAACCCGGCCCAAGCGGTTTCAAACTGTTGCAGGTTCAATTCGACGACTATGACGCCAATGGTCTCGCCAAGATTTTCAAGTTTGCGCGAATAGGAAAACAACCGCGTGCCGTTGTCCGTGACGTTCGTGGTGAAAACCGTCTCATCAGAACGCAGAGCCTCTACAAAATAGGGCTCCGAGCGATGTTGCGAACCAAGCTTCTGGCGATCCGTGACCGCAACCGCACGCCCGCCTCCGTCGATCAGGATCAGGCCTGCAGCGTCGATTTCATCGCGATAGGAGATAAGGCGCTGGGAAGACTGTGAAAAATCGTTGGAATTCAGGGCTCCTACCAAAGATGGGTCACGCGCCAAAAGTTGCGGCACGATCTGGTTACGTTGCAATTCGCTGAGAATATTGCCCGAATAAAGTGCGAGCCGGACTTCAGCGCGGCTGCGGGTACTTTCAGTGAAGCGTTCGGTCAAAAGCTGGTTGGTGACCCACACAACAGCAACGGCGGCTGAGATGACGAAAATCATCATCGCCCGTACCGGCCAGGAAGAACCGGCAAATTTTGTCGCGCGTTTACGCCGAGCGTCGCTCATGGGGGGAATCTAAGGCGTCGGGCCTCTCCGCTCAAGCCGTGACAGCCGCAATTGCCAATGAACGGAACAAATCCGCACCATCTGCACCGCCCAGGGCGGGATCTGCAGCCCTCTCCGGATGCGGCATAAGCCCCAGAACGCGGCGGTTTTCTGACAGGATTCCTGCTATATTATCGGCCGATCCGTTGACATTGCCGTCGTAGCGAAACGCGACCCTATCTTCTCCAGTCAAGGCGGCAAGCGTGTCCGGTCCAGCAATGTAGTTGCCGTCATGATGCGCCACGGGATAAGTCACCGATTGCCCCTTGGTATAGCCGCTCGTGAAGTCGCTGGCGGTGGTCTCGACGGTCAGATCGACAGGCTTGCAGATGAATTTCAGCCCGGCATTGCGGATCAATGCGCCCGGTAGAAGGCCGGTTTCAACCAACACCTGAAAGCCATTGCAAATCCCAAGCGCGTATCCCCCACGTTCGACGTGGGATTTCAATGCACCGACAATAGGGGAGCGTGCGGCGATCGCTCCGCACCGCAGGTAGTCGCCAAACGAGAAACCGCCCGGAATACCGACGATATCAACATCATCCGGCAGCGTCGTGTCTTTGTGCCAGACCATCTCAACAGAGCACCCTGCGTTGCGAAACGCGACGGCCAGATCGCGATCACAGTTGGAACCCGGAAAGACAAGAACAGCGGCTTTCATATCGCACCCCTTAGGTCAGAAAATCGGTAATCACGGCCACGCCGGGCGGCATCGGCCCGTTGAAGGCAGCAAGCTCGCGACCCGTCTGCGAAAGGCTGACCTCGCGCGCAATGATCGGCGACAGGTCCACCGCGCCGCTTTCAATCAGCGACAGAAGCGATGGGTATTTCCAAGCAGGCATGCCGCGCGTGCCGTAGACCGCGAGGTTGCCCATGTAGACTGCGTTAAGGTTGATCGGCTGCACCGCATGGTGTCCAACTGGCATTCCAACCTGCACATGCCGCCCGAGGGGGCGCAAGCAGGCCAGCGATGCGGCGACGGTTGCCGGAAACCCCAGAGCTTCAACCGATACATGAGCGCCGCCGTCGGTCAGATCGCGAATGCGCGCAGCACTTTCGCCGTCGCTGGCGTCCACGCCATGTTCCGCACCAAGCGCTTTCGCGTGGATCAGTTTCTCGGGCACGATATCGGTGACAATCACGCGCGCGCCGATCGCTTTGCCCAAAAGCATTGCCGCAAGTCCGACGCCGCCGGTGCCATGCACGGCCAGCCATTCGCCGGGCTGTAATGCCGCGCGGTCGGTCAAAGCGTGCCATGCCGTCGTGACACGACATCCAAGAGCCGCCGCCAGTGCAGGCGACATGCCCTCGGGCAAGCGTGCAAGATTATGGTCGCGCGGCACGGCCACGTATTCGGCAAACGCGCCCGGCTCGACAAAGCCCGGAAGGCGCTGATCGACGCAGGTATTTGACGCGCCAGAGCGACAATTCAGGCAGGTTCCGCAGGCAAGAATGAAGGGCGCGATCAAACGGTCCCCTACCGCGTAGGTCGCCTGAAAACCGGCCTCGACAACTTCACCGCAGTATTCGTGACCCCCGATTTGTCCCGGCTTCACGCGGGGATGTTCGCCCACCCAGCCGTGCCAATCGGACCGGCATATGCCGCAGGACAAGACTTTCAGGACAACGCCGTCGGCCGGGCAATCGGGCACGGCCACGTCTTCGATCGACAAATCCTCGTTGTATGTTCTAAGGATCGCCGCGCGCATCAGAGAATCTCGACCTCGTAGCTTTCGATCACGGTGTTGGCGAGAAGTGTTTCGCACATTTTACCAACCTCAGCTTCCGCGGAGGCCGCGTCGCTAGACGCAAGATCAATTTCGATCACCTTGCCCTGCCGCACACCGTGGACGCCATCAAAGCCCAGAGTGCCAAGCGCATGGCGGATAGCTTCGCCTTGCGGATCCAACACGCCATTCTTCAGCATAATGTGGACACGTGCCTTCATCTCGACCCCCAAGAAGCGCAAAAATTAATCTGACTGTTCTATTGCGGATTCGCAACGAATTGTCCAACGCCGAGGCGTTAGAACTTCACAAAGACCTGCAAAAATGTAGGGCGCTCTGAATGGGCGACGCACTTAGTTGATCAATGTTGGCTTTGTGGTGTGGGTCACGTTCGTCGGCAACACACCAAGACGGCGCGCCACTTCGGTGTAAGCATCCGCAAGATCACCGAGATCCCGACGGAATACGTCCTTATCAAGCTTCCGACCCGTTTCCATATCCCACAGACGACAGCTATCTGGGCTGATTTCATCGGCAATAATCAAACGTTGGAAGTCACCTTCCCAAACCCGGCCAATCTCGATCTTGAAATCCACCAGCTTGATCCCGACCGCGAACATGCAGCCAGACATGAAGTCGTTCACCCGCAACGCCAGCGCGATCATATCATCCAGGTCCTGCTGACCTGCCCATCCGAAGGCTAGAATATGCTCTTCCGACACAAGCGGATCGCCCAGGGCGTCGTCTTTCAGGCAAAACTCGATGATGGGACGGGGCAGTTGCGTGCCTTCTTCCAAACCAAGCCGCTGAGACATCGTCCCAGCCGCGTAGTTGCGCACGATAATTTCAAGCGGGATAATCTCGACCGAGCGGATCAACTGCTCGCGCATATTGAGGCGCTTAATGAAGTGAGTCGGCACACCGATCTGCGTCAGGCCCTTCATGAAGAACTCGGACAGGCGGTTGTTCAGCACACCTTTACCGTCGATGACGTCTTTCTTTTGCGCATTGAACGCAGTCGCATCGTCCTTGAAATACTGGACCAAAGTCCCCGGCTCGGGGCCTTCATAGAGGATCTTGGCCTTGCCTTCATAGACCTTCTTGCGACGTGCCATGTCTGAATTCCCAAACTCGTGTATCGCGGGGCAATTGCCCCGCTCTTTCGCGTCGCTATAGGGCAGATGCGACCTTGCGGCAAGCGCGGCACCTCTTGTCGCGGCCCTCGTCCACAGGCATATCATGAACAGCAACTTTTAATCCGACACGGAGAGTTATCCTATGAGCACTTTCAACGATCGCGAGAACGCTTTCGAAAATAAATATGCCCATGACGCCGAGATGCAGTTCAAAGCCGAAGCGCGCCGCAACAAGCTGTTGGGGCTTTGGGCGGCTGAGCTGATGGGCAAAGCAGACGATGCGGCTGCGGATTACGCCAAAGAAGTGATCAAAGCCGATTTCGAGGAAGCCGGCGACGAAGACGTCTATCGCAAGGTGTCTGGCGATCTTGGCGATTTGGCGACCGAGGCCGAGATACGCGCAAAGATGACTGAAATGATGGGCGTCGCAAAAGCCCAGTTGATGGAAGACAAATAGCGTCCAAGTTCGGCCTCATTCTGCTATGCAAACCGCGCAATGCTGCTCTGCAGCATTTACGCTTGTTTAGCGCTAACTTTGTGCCAGTTATGCAGTGTGAGCCTAACCCTGTCATAAAGGAGATCAAACATGACTTCGCTTTTTGGAACCCTGTGTGACCGCGCTGAAAAGCGCGCACGTTACTCCAAAACAGTGTCGGCGCTGCAGTCGACCACATTGAATACACGTCTCGATCTGGACATCTATCAAGGTGATATCCCACAGATCGCGCGACGGGCCGTCTATGGCTGATAATGCGCAAAAGCGTAACGTATCTAATTTTATGGGCAGGCTTTGGCCTGCCCTTTTCTTTTAAAACAGAGCTTTAACCTATGCAGCTCACGCAAGGCCGATATTAAAACTCGTCCGTTGTTTCCGCCATGGCTTCGATCCATATACGTTTCAACGGAAAACAAATCACATTTGGAAATTGAAAATGAACATGCTTCTCAACACCATCAACAAACGACGCCTCTACAACCGCACGGTTCGTGAAATAAGCAGCCTTCCGGTTGATGTGGCGCTCGATCTTGGCATCTACAAAGGCGACGCTCACGCGCTGGCTGCGCGCGCAGTTTATGGCGAATAAACGCGACCTAGCGCTTGTTTTGCTGCACTCGCGAAACAAGCGCGTCACGGACCGAGGGCGTCACAAAATTTGACACGTCCCCGTCCAGTCGAGCGATTTCTTTGACCAATTTGGACGCGATAGCCTGGTGTTTGGCTTCGGCCATGAGGAAGACAGTTTCGATACTGGAATCAAGTACGCGGTTCATACCGACCATCTGAAATTCATACTCGAAGTCCGCAACCGCGCGCAGACCTCGGATGATCACACCGGCCCCGACGTCGCTGGCGCAATCGATCAACAGGTTCTCGAAAGGATGCGCGAATATCTCGATGCCGCTCTCTTCTGCGATGGATTTGCACTCGGCCTCGATCATTGCGACCCGCTCATCAAGTGAGAACATCGGGCCTTTATCGCGGTTGATGGCAACACCTATGACAAGGCGATCCACCAGATGCGTCGCCCGACGGATTATGTCGAGATGCCCTAGGGTGACCGGATCAAAGGTTCCGGGATAAAGTCCGATCCGCATGTGTATTTCCGCGCCTCTTCAGGATTTGTCTATCGCACTGAGTGGCATGAAAATATCACCAGATCAATAAGTTGCAGATCAGAATCCCTTGATCATACCCTCAAGCGCGTCTTTTTCCATGGCCAGTTCGGACAGTCGCGCTTTGACCACATCGCCGATTGAGATCAGCCCTATCATGCGTTCTCCGTCCAAAACTGGCATGTGGCGAAAACGGCCGTCGCTCATTT
>NZ_CALJXO010000341.1:0-17137 GCF_937988555.1 uncultured Boseongicola sp.
ACGAACCGGTGTTGCGCTAGTGTGGCGCCAAATAACGAAGCTATGCCGGGCGGGGACCCCCTGAACCGATACATCCGCACAAATCAAAGGACCCGTGATCGCAGAGGGCGTTGACGAGGAGCCGGTTGAGGCGAACCGACGCCTGTTTGAGGGTTGGCGTTTTACCCTTATGGCAAGTCTGGCCGCATTTTACCCCGCCTTCCACATGGCCGCCCTGAACGGTTTGTCGATCTCAGAGTGGACCGGTATCACCGTCCCATTCCTACCAACGTTCCCTCTTGAGACGTGGAATTTCCGGATTGTCCACGTTGCGGGCGCCCTGTGTCCGGCGCGAACCCAATGGAGACCAGCGTTGCCAGCTTCAAAATAGGCATCGCGGCCTTCATTGTCCCGTTCATGTTCTTTTACAACGGTGCGATCCTGATGGACGGCACGTGGCTTGAAGTGATCCAGGCAAGTGCGACCGCAGTCTTCGGGGTCTACCTTTTGTCTTCCGGCGTGCAGGGTTGGTTCATGGGCGGAATGACCGCTTGGTTCATTCGCTTGGCTCTGCTTCTTGCAGCACTCTGCATGATTGCAGGTGGGCTTGTGACTGACCTGATCGGGATCGGCCTGACCGCGGCGACCTACTTTGTGCAAAAGGTGTTCAAGCCTTCTCCAGATGCGCAAATCCGGGTGTCCGGCGCCGACTAAGTCGCCGGCAACGGCCCTTAAAGAACGACGCGCGCTTGCCAATCGCGGGCGAGCGTCGCCACATCCGCGGCATTGGTCATCACGAAGGCCATTGATGTTTCGCACTCTATAAAGAGAACCGCCGCGCCATCGATATCGTCCGAAAACACAAGGCCACTCGGCCCTGTTTCGCCCTGAAAGAGCATGTCTTTCTTACTGAAATATCCATCAAGGAAAAGCGCGGCTTTGTTGCTCAGTCCAGCCACAATATCTTCTGGGCCGGATTGGTCCTTGACCTCTTCCCCTTCGATGAGGAGCCACGCGGTCGCCCGCGCACCCAGAGATTTAAGGTAGTCTGCAAGTTCCGCATCGGGATTTTCGCGGCCCGCTCCGGAAGCCGCAATTTGCCAGGCGCGCGCCAAGGGCCCAGACGGAACGCCAATGTCAGACGGAAAACCGTCACCCGACTGTCGACGACTTGAGATCGTCCAGACGTCCCCTGCTGCAAGCAAGCCGATCAAGACATCGCGCAATTGACCAAGGGCTGGGTCTTCGGCATCCGCGATGGCCTTGCCAACAAGCCCGGCTGCCGCATCCCGTAACGCTGATGCGGCGACCAATGCCTGAAGCCGGCGGTTCGCAACCGCTATGAAAATTGATGTGTCGCCTTGAGTGAACCCCAGCTCACGCGGCAAGATCGTTTCGTCGATCTGTGAGACCACCGCCGCCAAAAGGCGCTCTGGCGTGCCGCGGATCGTCCGGCTTTCACCGGGGGCGCTCGCCCGTTGACGGAGTTTCGCCAACTTCGCTTCAAGCCGGGAGAAATCGTCCACGCCGGTCTCCCCTTCCCTAAGCCTTGCTCATGATCGTGCTCAGCGTTGCTGTCCCACGGGCGACTACTTTCGCCAAATCAGCATCAGGCGCACAGAGACAGATCAGTGCTTCGCTTTGAGATTGCGAGGCCCGCAAATAGACCCGGACATCGACCGGGGTCATGGTGATCGCGGTTTGCGCTTTGGCTCCGTCCAGAAAGGTCCGCGCGCCCTCGGCAACCCCCCCATCCAAAACCGCTGCCGCCGTTTCGGTCAAGGCATCAAGTTCTTCCTGAGCATGGCGCGTTGAGGAACTGACGCAAAGGATCATCGACGTGTTCAAGTCAGCAAACGCCGCAAGGTCGCATCCTTCGACATCCGCTCTTAGCCCGTCCAATACCTCGGTGACGTCCATTATCCGCCCTTTGTCGCGTCAACGCACAACCGCGCAGTACGCCAATACCTTAATGCGCAGCAAGACCGGCGGACGCAAGCCCCGCCGGTCTTTGCAAAAATGCTGACAAATGTGCTGTACCTTAAAAGGGAGGAAGCGGGGCCGGTGCCGAGCGCGTGCGGCTGTTGATGCGTCGCGCCAGAAGTTTCTTGGGCTGAATTCGCGAAGGCATAACAAATTTCGACGGCGCATCGGGATCGGTTGCTGCATTGGCGTCGTCGTACTCCGCCTTGCGAACGCCAATCTCGGCCAAAAGCCTGTGAAGAGCGTTAGAGAAATCCTCGGCGCCGCTGGCGCTCCACTTCTCAGCGTCACCGTCCGCGGCGAGCGCGCGTGTCAGTGAGATTGGGAAAATTTCCTTGAAAAGCCCAACCGTTTCGCGCCCAACGCGTTTGGCAACGCGCATCTGATCACGCTCGGACAAAATCTTGTCCATCCGCGTAAGCAACAGGAAGCTGTTTGCATAAAGCGCGGGCGGAAGCATGGACCAAACCGCAGCTTCAGATTGCCGCCATGCTTGGGTCGCATGCGAGCACCAGATCACGGCATCGGCGTGGGGGATTACGCGTTGCCAAACTTCTGCATCCATATTCGGGTCCGAAATTCCCGGCATATCAATCAGATCGCAGTGATCCAAAAGCTCGGCATCATGAAAAATTCGAATAAAGGCCGTGTCTTCAACGGATACGTCTTCAAGGTTTTCAAGCTCGAGATCGAACTGCCGACCGTCAAACCCGACGCGATAAGGGGCCTCTGTGCCCTTGGAAATCCACACCGGCGGCAATTGTGTTGCCGTCACATTGACCGGCAACGCCGCGGTTTGGATCAACAGATTTGAGAGCGTTGATTTGCCCGCACTAAATTCGCCCATAAGGCAAAGGACCGGCTTTCCACCTTCGGATTTCTCAGGAAGGCCCGGCCCCGCCATTTCTTCTTCCGGCTCGTAGAGCTCTTCAGGGGCGGCCTCGATGATTTGAAGGCCCTCTTCGGTCGACTCTCTGGGGAAGTCTTCAACAGGACCCTCGGTCTCAGCGTCTTCATGCGTCTCTTGGATTTCGTCCGATGCAGACGTCGGTCCACGATACAAAAGCGACGGGTCCGCAAAATCTGATGCGAAATCAGATTGAACGCCGGCCGTTGTATGATCTGCAACGACGTCCTCGAAGGCAGGCTTTGACGTCGCTCGCAGGCTGCCCGCTTCGCCAAGTAGGTCGTGACTGCTGGAGTCGAGAACCCGCCTGAGCGAACCTTCTACGCTGGTTTCCGCAGGCGTATCTTCCCCCGTTGTTTCGTTGGCTTTTTGGTCTTCCATCGTACCCCCCTCAGGCCGCAATTTCGGTCAGCGCTGCCATCGTTTGCTTCAACTGCGCGCGCTTAACGGCTGTTCCTTCGGCGTCGAGCAAGGCCGCGGCTCCGCCCGGTGCGTTTTCGGCCTCTTCGGCAAGGCGCGTCAGAATTGCGCGTTGCTCGGCCATAAATTCGCGAAGCTCCTGCAACGACGACTCGCGGATAGAGTCCGCATGTGGGCCACTTAAGCTTTCAACAATCGGGTCCGTCTCGGACTTGATCATCTCGGCAAACTCGGTCGCGAAAGACCGAAATCCCCGGCGCTTATGCCACCAGCGCGACCACCAAGTCCCTTTTAGGTCAAGCGCAATTGTCTGTCCCAAAAGAACCGGCGGCGGCACCAAAGGCGGCGTCGGAGCCTCAATCCCAAAGTCTTCCTCCGAAACATCAAACAGCCGGAAATAGACGCTTGCATAGGTTTCGGCCGTCTGGATCAGAAGTTCTTTGGTTGTCTGCTGCGCTTTGCGCCCGAACACCTGATAGGCTGTGCGCAGGAGGATGCGAAGTCCGCTTGGGTCGTATTCCCAAACTTCGCTTTCACCGTTCTCATCAAGATGCTTCAGCAAAGAGCCGGTTGCGCGCTCCAGAAAGCTTCTGTGAGATCGTTCTAGACGTTTGTGAAATGCGTCAATCGCGTTCTCGAAGGACGTGTTCATTGTGGCCAAAGACTCAGCCTCGATCCGCTGCAACTCGGACTCAAGCTGCCCTTTTTCAAGCGGCGGCAGGGAGGCATCAGACTCCCGACGCGACACGACCTGATGTGCAGCGTTGAGACCATTTGCAAGGTTCATCGCCGATTTGCCGATGCGGTCCAGCATATCTTGCCCAGCCCCGTCGGCAATACGCTCACTAAGCGCGGCGTAGATGCTTGGAAGCCCGGAAATGTCCCATAAAAGCTCTTCTGGGGTGAGAGATGCGGCATCGGTCACACGTCCCTCATCCACGGCCCATGCCGTCATAGCTTCTAGTGTTTCAGCATCGACAGCGTCGAGATTGCCGGTCAGTGCGGCGGTCGCGCAATAGGCAGACGAGAAAATGATCTGAGCGTCTTTGGGACCGTCATGTTCGATCAGCGTCTTGCGAATACTGTCGCGGATTTCCGGGATCTGGCGCACTGGATCGCTCAGCTCGTCGCAGCGATTGACCGCAATGATGACTTCGCGCGACTTGACGTTGGCGATCAGACGGATCAGCGCCATGTCGACAGAGCTAAGCGCCTGGTGCGCGGCCAACACAACCACGCAGATACGGCTTTCGCGGATCGCGCGGATAGTGATCTGCTCGCGGATCATGAAAGTGTCGTTCACGCCAGGCGTGTCACGAATGCACATCGGCATTGGCATTTCAGGGCGCTGCATAAAGATTTCTGCAGACTTCGTGATATCGGCAAAGCGGCCCTGCGCCTGGCTTGTCTCGAAGTCATCTTCAAAATCATCGCCAAGGCAGACGTAGCGCTCGATCAATTCGTGGTCGAAATATCCATAGTCGTGCTGTTGGCCCAAAAGCAGCTCAAACTTTTCACCCAAACGCTCGCGGGATTTCTCGCGCATTTCGATGACTTGTTCGCGCACTTTTGCAAGCTCATCTTCCGCACCTGCGCGGCTTGCAAGCTCGCCAATGCGTCCACCGCGATCCAAAAGCCTGCTCCATTCCTCCGTGTCGAAGAAACGGAAACTCGCGCGGTTATCTTCCTGGGCAAAGTGCGGGTTCAGGTGCAACGAGGTGACTACAGACGTCCATGGGTTCACATCCGCGGGAAGCAAATCGGGAAAGCCAACCATTGCATTGACCAGTGATGTTTTACCCGCCTTCACCTGTCCGATCATCGTGATGGACGGTTCAGCATGCTTCAATTGATGATGCAAACGGCGCGCTGTACGATTGGTGGATTTATCCCCCATCTTGCCCAAGGCGACCAGCGCCTGGCGCAACTCGCGCGATTTTTGCAGGTAGGGCTCAAGCCCCTCGAACCCACGTCCAAGGAGGTGCGCATTGCCTGCAGCTGGGGTGGCACCTTCTTCCATGATCCTCGTGTCAACTTTCATATCTACTACCTAACGAACACACACACCTGATGGGCAATCCTGACCGGTCACATTTGGTCATTCGGGCGCCATCGTTTCTGATCCCGCTAGAATTCCCGGCCAATCTGGCCATTTTGTGACGTATTTTCGGTCAATATCGTGTGTTCATCCTTTCTAAGCTGCCAATTTCATTTCCATTTCTCGACGAAGCTGGAGCAGCAAGGTCACTGCGTCGGCCGCCGAGGCGTCCCCGCTTTCGACTTGCATCAACACCATCAAATCTGCCGCTTCGGTCAGATCGTCGAGAAAGGCATCGGCCGCCGAGCAGCCGGTATCATCGTCGCTGAACAGGTCAACAAGATGCTCAACTGCGTCCACGCATTGTGAGACAAGACCATCAGCCTTGCCCTTGCCAAGGCTTGAGGAAGCTTCCAAAAGTCCATCGCCTCGACGCCGCAAGAAGCGAATAGAATCAGAGAAAAGCATAACATTTTCAACGATTTCATCTTCGGTGCTGCTTTGTATCTCCGGACTGGAATGCACCACTGGCGCAGGTTTTTGTGGCGAGGTCGGTCTCGTTTCAACCGAAACTACCGGTTTCGCCTTCGTCGGTTTGGACTGACTTGGGGAACTAATCTGATAGCGTGCAAGGAACAAATGCGCGCTGTCGACATCCGCGCGGCGCCCACGCTCTGCGTGCCGCAGAATCTCCGCACTGAGCGCGCCACCGCCAGAGGCATGATAGATTGCCTCATCGACTGCACCGCCTGCGTGGTGTGCCTTAATCGCCTGCAGGGTCGCCACCGCAAAGAGCGAATTAAACTCCTCGGACACCACGGTCTCAAGGTCAGCGATTCGCGACGTCAGAGCGTTCTTAGCGGACAAAACGTCCGCTTTCGACACCACCAGAAACGCGTGATCTTTCAAGCTGTCCGGCACGCGCGCCCAAAGCTGCGCCTCAGCGTCGCCAAATGTCTGTGTGCACCAAAGTGCAATATCCGTACGCCGAACGGCCCAATCAATTGCCGACTGAAACTCTATTGACGAGCCGTCAGTGACAACCTCCAGAAGACTGATACGTTGCAACAGCGGGAGAGGCATTTCCACGCGCATGAACGCCGGCGAAATCGCCTGCGCCTCTTCAAAATTCAGACCTTCGATAACATTTCGCCCGCCCGACGCGTCGGTGACGACGATCCGTTCTGTCGTCCCATAGGTAAGTTCGGTCGTCGGAAGTTTGCTGTCCCTGGGCAAAAGCCGCTGGCCAATGAACATGTTCAAAAGCTCTGACTTGCCTGATCCGGGTAGGCCAAGAACCGATACACGCACCGGCGACGACAGGCGTTGCAACAATAGCGAAGCATGTTCGCGGGCGGCCTTTGGCAACGCTTCAGTCGCAATAGCGTGCCGCAGCCGCTCGACAATGTCTTCGTCAGCGACGTTATCTCTCATGCCCCACCATCTGACGCGAGCCAGCGACGGCGCAGGAAGATCGGAGCGCCTTCATGGGACGATTTCTTGGAGTGCTGTGGTTGCGGAGCAGGCTCCGCGACGGCTTTGTTCACGGCCACCGTTTCCTCTGCCGGAGCAGACTGGGGCTTTATGGGTCGGGTGGTCACCTGCCGGCGTCTTGTTGCCCGGTTTTCGAACTCGGGCGTGAAGATATTGGCATTCTCTTCAGGCTGTGTCTTGAAGCGAACCTTGATGACGGAGAAACAGATATTGTCCTGCTCTGGGTCGGCAAGTGTAGCCAACTCGTTCATCAGCCGATCTGCAATGCGTGTTGCGGACTGGTCGTCGGTCTCGCGCAAAACTTTGCGGATTCTCCCGTTCGACAGGAATTGCAGCCCATCGCTTGCCACGACCAAAACATCACCGTTGCGCAGCTGGAAAGGCACTTCGGGACAGTCGATACGCTCAATCGTTTCGCCGATCAGCACCGACGTCAGCGCATTGCGATCCGGGTGATTGCGCCCGACATCTTCAGACATCATGCCCGAGCGGACCATATAGTCGATGTGGGGTCCAAGCGAGTGATCCTCGTTGAGCTGTCTCAACTGACCACCGCGGTATAGATAAAGCGGGCTGTCGCCTATTGAAATCCAGAATAATTTATCCCGCAGGAACACTGGGGCGACAAGCGTTGCACCCATCCCGGCGGTGTCGGGGTTGTTTGACGTATGTGCAGCCATGCAAGCATTCGCCGAAACGGCCGCTCCCTTCAGAACTCCACAGACGTTCGCGACAAATGACTTTGTGTCAGACGACTGGAACTTCAATTCGCTAAACATTTCAGTCACGACAATCTTTGACGCAACATCCCCGGCCGCATGCCCGCCCATACCATCCGACAGGACGGCATAGCCGAACTCCGCGCCACGCGGGAAGTCCGTCGCAATTGCATCTTCCTGATAGTCGCGGCGACCGCGATTCAGGACTGACGCAACGTCAAACCTTATGTCAGGAGACTTCGACATTACTCAGCAAAGTTCCCTTTGTCCGCGGTGGACGCCCAGGTGAAATCTTCACCACAAAGCGATACAAATTTCAGGGTCGTTTCGCCGATGCGAACCATGTCTCCGCTCGTGAGCTCTTCTGTCGACAAAACAGGTTTGCCGTTTAGCCGCACAAGGTTCGACTTGCCCCCGTGACCGAGGAAAAACTTGCCCTGCTCGTCGTCATAGGCGACCGCAGCATGGTTGTTGCGCGAGATAGACGTGTCGCCGAAATCAAGGCGTACTGCCTGATCCTCGCCACGACCGATCTGACTGACCCCTGTGAACATCGTAAAGCAGGACCCGCGTCCCGGACCACTGATCACAATGATCCAACCAACCGGGAAGTCCGACTTGTTCGCTTCACTTGCGGTCTTGGCAGCCTCGAAAACATCTTCCGGGGCGTCCTCCTGGGCCTGGAAGCCAAGAAGGCGCGTCTTCACCCTGCCGGCACTACGCCCAGCCCGGCCCGAAACAGCCGTGGAGACATTTACATAGCCATCCATCTCGTTGACCGGTTCAACTTCTGCCGCGGCTTTAGAAACTCCGGACATCTCAGCAATTTGGCGCCGCACGAAATCGTCATCATCCGCAGAGCTTTCTTCAACTCTCGACGCGTTGGCCGAGGCCACGACTTCAGACACGACTCTGCTGGCAATGGGGCCATCGGCGTCCAAGTCTTCGTCCATATCAAAGCCGTCATCATCCGCGTTGTCGCTGACGTCGCCTGCCGCGCCGAGACTTTCGACCTGCTCAGAAGGTTCATCCGTAAATGCCGAGCGATCAATGCCATCATCGTCGCCTTCAGTCGCGAACCGATTGCCCCATTCCGACGTATCATCGTCATCTTCTACATCCGAAAAAGCAGAGGGTTCTTCGCTGAAAATACTATCGTCGGCGAACTCGTCGGCACTTAGATCGGCAGGCGCACGCGCCTCAAGATCCGCGCGATCATCGTCCGCGTCATTTGCCATTGCATCGGCCGAAAAATCCGTCTCGTCGCTTGCCGCAAACAAGGCCGCGTCTTCGTCGCTCATACCCTGATCCCAAGGCGCGGGCACTGAGCGAGGGCGGCTCACCGGGCGGCTGATTGGGCGGCTGATTGGGCGGCTTGACGCGCGGGGACGCACGACCTTCGCCAGATCATCGCGATAAGGGCTCTGCTCTTCAGGATCCGCAGTTGGATCGCGTTCGGCCACATGCTGCAGCACGCGATCTGCTTTCGTCGCCTGCGCGGCGGCCTTCAGATGTGCCATTGCCGAGCGGCGACGGCTGCTTTCGCCTTCGACCAGCTTGGAGTTCGTTTCGCGAAGGAGCCGATCTTCGGCTCCATCGATCTGCGAGCCAAGCTGGCTGCGGGCAATTGCCTGGCGTCCAAAGTCCGCATCGTCCGACCACCGGCTTGACGGGAAATCACTATGTGGGGCGTCACCGTCTTCTTCGTATTCGTCGTCAGCCGAAACGTGGCTGACCGACTGCATCGCACCGCGAATTTCGTTCACCAGATGCGCCTTGTCTTCGCCATTTGCGGCAACATCTTCATCGTCGCCCCAATCGTCGTCATCGTCTTCCCAATCATCCTGATCGTCCCAGGCCGTTGCCCCCCAACCCGCGCCATCGACCTCCTCAGGTTCTTCGTCGCGTTCGTAGGTGGGCTTTGAGCGGTCTGCATAAAGCGGAACATCAAAGTCAGACGGGCTTCGGCTGGAGTTCATACGCCCCGTGTCATCGGCCTGCGGCTCACTGCGGCGGCGCAATGGCTCGACGTCCATCTCCAGATCGATCTTACCTACCACCTCTTGGGGGTCTGGCTTTCTCGACATGATATTTTTAAACAATTTCATGGTTCTGCCTCTCTAGCGATAATCCGAAGGACCGTTGCCGCGGAACGTCCCGCGCAGTAATCCGAATGGGAGCAAACGGCTCAGAATCGATCTCTTCCGTTTTCGACCAGCCTCATCGTGACCGCCGCCCATTTGTGAACGTCGTGCCGCGTTATCTGCATTTCGACTTTGCTCTTCCAGGAACACCTGATCATCGAGCATCGCCAGTTCATCCAGCGTCTTCTTGCGCTGGCGCATCTGTTCCTCAGCCAGTTTCTGCAACCGCTGAGCTTCTTTCTTCTCGACCTTTGATTTGGCCTCGAGTGCTTTGATGTCTTCTTCCACAGCCTTGTTCGTTTCCTGGACAAGACGCGAGATCGACAGTTCGATCTGACGATCAAGTTCCGCCTGCTGCAAAGCGGCTGAACGGCGGCGCTCAGTATCGACAAGCTCCATCCAGTCGCGGGCGGTTTGAATACGATCCGGTGGAAAGACGCTTAAGGCTTTATCCACCGCATGAAGGAACGCGTCCTCAAACTGCGGGAACTTGCCGGAAACCGGCTTATAGGGATCTGGACGATCGCCCGCGATTGCACTGACCCGCGCCTGGGCATCGGGCGGCGCCATCCCGGTCAAAACGTGGTAAAATGTAGCGCCCAGTGAATAGAGATCCGATGACGCATCCTGCGTCGAACCGGCGATATAGAATTCGTGCGGGCTGTAGCCGTCTTTAACAACATGCAGCGCTGAAAGCGCGCGGCTGGCGCGCGTGGCTTCTTCTTTGGCCGCGCCGAAGTCGATCAGGACAGGGTTTCCCTTGCCATCGATCAGGATGTTATCCGGCGAAATATCGCGGTGCAGAACATCGTTCGTGTGAATGTAGTGAACCGCCTCGAGACACTTCAGAAGGATGTCCTTCACGTCCCGGGGGTGTAGTTTCATCCGCGGGTCTTCAATCGTGTCGAGCAGATCACGACCGCGAACGAAATCAAGAGCCATATAGGCGGTCTGATTGTCCTCGAAAACCTGGTGGATACCCACGATGTTCGGGTGCTGCAATTTGGAAAGGCGGCGGGCCTCAGCACCGAAGTGCTTCACAACCGCATCGAATTCCGCCTGATGCTGGCGCGAACGCGCCATAACACTGCCGTTGTTGCGGCAGCACATCGAAGACGGGAAACATTCTTTGATAACGACAATCCGGTCGAGACTGTCGCGAGCGAGATACGTCATACCGAACCCGCCCGCGTTCAGGAATTTTTCAACCCTGAACTGGCCGTGCAGCAACTCCGTGCCGGGCTTTAACGCATCCGCAAAGCTCTCAGAGAGCCCCGGATCGTAATTTTGCTGCCCTGCGTTCATCTCACACCCAAGTTCTTGCCGCTCTCTTCGTCAGGTAATCGATCGTTGGCGGGGCCATGCCGATATGCCGAAAAACCGCCACCTGACTGCTGCGACTTGATCAGAGCTATCGGCAGATTTTGCCCATAATGTGGCGCGACCGGGTCATTCCGCATCCAATCCTGCGGCATTTTTAGAATTGTAGACGCAATTGATCCCAAATCTTGCGGTCAGCCGAAGCCGAGGCACAAGACTGCGCAAATCGCACATTAATCGTCGTTCTGCTGTTTCCGAAAATGCTTCACACTTTGTGCATGGCCCAGCGACCCTGACCGTGGGAGCATCACGAAATCTACGACAGAGCCGCCGCTAATCCGTGTGTGAGCGGTAAATTTCTGCCGCACGCGTCCAGACCCCTTCGGGATCCGACTTGAACGCCAAAAGATGTGGCAACAACTGCCCGGCAAAATCCTCGGAGGCTTCGCGCGGCAGCATCGACGGCAAATTATCAATTGCCATCACATCCAACAGGGGGGTCTCATGTACCCGCAGCGTCGGGGCATCCCATGACGTTATCTGGTCGTAAACTTTGATGGGCGAGAAATCACTGGACGGGTCGCAGGCAATATCACCAATCATATGCAGCTTTCGTTCGGCCCTTATGGCATCGACGGGCACAAAGACCGGCACGCCGGGGCTGGCAAGAATGCAATTCAGAAAGACGTCATGGGTCAGGATCTCGGGGAAAGGCCCGCCAGACGCGGTTTCAGCCATATCCCAGGCGGTTACGGGCAAACCCAAGCGATCGCACAGATCGCGCGCACCGGTGCCAACTCGCCCCAAGGCTCCGATAACGATGACGCTTGGCGTCTTTTTCTGAAGGGCCTCGCGCACATGCGACGTCATCGCGTCGGCCGATGCAAAAACCTGCGCTTTCGGGCAGGTACCTCCCGATTGCCCGGCAGCCCACCCGATCAGCGAAACCGCAGCCCCGGCAAACCCCGCCCAGACGCCAAACGCCGCAACGCGCCGGCCTGAGGGGTCCGTCAGATACTCAAGATCAAGCAGCGTGCCGCCTCCCGCACGAAACCGGTCCAAAAGAACAGCGCCCTCTGCCTGTCCCTTATAGGCATGCCCGAACATGATATGGCGGTGGCGCAAAGGCGTGCCATCATCAGGCAACTCCTTTAGCCCACAAATCACCGCGTCAACCGGCGCATCGACCCATGCACCTGCCACCGCGATAGCCGCACCTGTGGCGCGATAAGCATCGGTCGGGATCGCGCGGCCAGGGTCGTCCTCGACCGTGACCTGATGCCCGGCCGCCATCAATGCCTCGACCCCCTCGGGCATAACGCCAGCGCGCGCTTCATTTGCACGGGGTTCTTGCCTGACCCAGAAATGCGTCATCCGATCATCCCCATATCATGCGCGGTCCGCACAGACGGGCGGCTGGCCATCGCCGCGCGAAACGCCGCCAACTTGGGGAAGTCCTCAATATCGACGCCATCCGCTTCCAACCAGCAACTGATTGTATAAAGCCAAGCATCGGCCAGCGTCACGTGATCCCCAAACAAAAACGGCCCTGCGATCAAGGCCTCGATATAGGTGCAACTTAGCGCCATCGTTTCCGGCACCTTTGCGGTCATGTCTGCCCATGAGCGTTTCTCATCAGCCCAGCGCGCGCCGCGCATTTTGTGGGCGTGGTTCACATGCATGGTTGAGGCCAGAAAATACATCACTTCGCGCATCCGCGCCGCATGCAAAGGATCAACCGGAACAAGGCTTGGCACCTCGGTTGCGGCTAGGTACTCAAGGATCGCTCCGGTCTCGGTTAAAACACCCTCGGGCGTGACCAAAGCGGGCACCCGCCCCTTTGGATTCACCTTGTGAAACGCGGGCTTGGTTTGTTCACCGCTCGCGACGTCCACCCGAATGCCCTCCCAAGGGACATTGCCTTCGTTCAAAACAATCGCCGTCGCAGAAGCGATGGTGTTTGGTGCCCAGTAAAGCTTCAACATCCGTGATCTCCCTTAGAAGTGCGTGCGTGCCGATGCGCGTTCCGGCCGGTCCAGATGGGGAATCGCATTAAACCCCGCCAAAAACGCCGATCCGTCCCGCACCGTCAGTCTATGTATCGAGGTGTTCCAGATCGGCAGCATAACATGGCTCATCCGCACCAGATCAAGATCGAGGATATGCCGAAGCACCATCCCGATCACGCCGCCGGACGTCACACATAATAACTGTCTGCCCGGAACAGAGGCTTCCTCCAAAAGAGCGGCCACGCGCGTCTCGAAATTCTCGTAGGTTTCCTGACCTTCAATCTCGGCCTGCTTCCAGGCGGCGAACACTTTTGGCATGTGATCACTGAAGGTATCGGGCGTCGGCATTGGCGCGCCCATCACGGTATGCATCTGATCCGTCAGCCGAAAATAGTCGATCTCATTGAGGCGTGCATCCTCGTCCGCTTCCCAGCCCATGGCTGCAACCGTCTGGCGGTGCCTCACAAGCGTTCCCGAAATCACGTGATCAAAACCATAGCCATGATCGCGCATCCACTCCCCAAGCCAGGAAGATTGCGTGACACCAAGATCGCTCAGCCGGTCATAGTCTTCTTCCGTGTTGGCCGCGGAATTCGCCTGCCCGTGTCGGACAAGAGTGATTTCGCCCATGGTGTGTCTCCTTCGCCACCGGCGATATCGGATCACAGCAGGCTTGCCAATCGCGCGAAGTTGCGCGCTGCGCTTTCGCTCATCTGTTTGCGATCTGACACGCGCGGCGCCGCAAAGACGCATTTTCACTCACCCCTGTCGCCTTTGAGACGTTCCGATTGCCGCACGAGTGGTTTAACCTTCTGGCAAAGGGAGCCGACCACATGAGCGACAAGATCAAATTCACACTGGATGGCCGCGACGTGGAAGCCCGCGCAGACGAGACCATCTGGGAAGTCGCCAAGCGGGAAGGCACGCTGATCCCGCACCTTTGCCACAAAGATGCGCCGGGCTACCGCGCGGACGGCAACTGTCGCGCCTGCATGGTCTCAATCGACGGTGAACGCACGCTGGCCGCCTCCTGCATCCGCATGCCGACCGAAGGCATGACCGTCTCAAGCACCGGTGCGCGCGAAACGCAGGCTCGCAAGCTGGTCATGGAGATGCTTGTCACGGACCAGCCGGAGCAAAATGCGGCGCACGACAAATCAAGCCACCTGTGGGACATGGCCGACGCCCAGGGTATCGAGACCTCTCGCTTCCCTAAACTGGAACAGGGCCGCATTCCGCTTCTGGATGACAGCCACGTGGCGATGAGCGTGAACCTTGACGCCTGCATTCAGTGCGGCCTTTGCGTGCGTGCTTGCCGCGAGGTTCAGGTCAACGACGTGATCGGCATGGCCGGACGCGGCCACGACAGCTACCCCGTCTTCGACTTTGACGATCCGATGGGCGACAGCACCTGCGTGGCCTGCGGCGAATGCGTGCAGGCTTGCCCGACCGGCGCCCTTATGCCTGCAACCGTCACGGAAGGTGCGGGCGTCGGCGACAGCAAAGACTTCGATAGCGAAGTTGCTTCAATCTGCCCGTTCTGCGGCGTCGGCTGTCAGGTCTCGCTCAAAGTCAAAGACGGCAAAGTAAAATACGTCGACGGCATCAATGGCCCTGCCAACGAAGGGCGCCTCTGCGTCAAGGGCCGCTTTGGCTTTGACTATATCCACCACCCCCATCGCCTGACGAAACCTCTGATCCGTCGCGAAGATGCGCCCGCAAAAGGCCTCAACGTCGATCCCGGCGACTGGCATACGCACTTCCGCGAAGCGACCTGGGACGAAGCCCTTGATGTTGCCGCCACTGGCCTGAAAGGCCGCGGTCGTGAAGTCGCGGGCTTTGGCTCGGCCAAATGCACCAACGAAGAGGCCTATCTTTTCCAAAAGTTCATCCGTCAGGGCTTTGGCCACAATAACGTTGATCACTGCACGCGGCTTTGCCACGCGTCCTCGGTCGCGGCGCTCCTGGAAAACGTCGGCTCGGGTGCTGTCACCGCGACCTTCAACGAAATCGAAAACGCCGATGTCGCCATCGTCATCGGCGCGAACCCGATCGAAAACCATCCCGTAGCGGCGACGTTCTTCAAACAGTTCACCAAACGCGGCGGCAAGCTTATCGTCATGGACCCGCGCGGTCAGGCGCTGAAACGTTTTGCCACTCACATGCTGCAATTCCGTCCCGGCGCAGACGTGTCCATGCTGAACGCGATCATGCACACAATTGTCGAGGAACGACTTTACGACCAACAATACATCGAAGCCTACACCGAGAACTGGGAGGCCGAAAAAGCCCACCTCAAGGACTTCTCTCCCGAAAAGATGTCCGCGATCTGCGGTATCGATGCCGAAACGCTCCGCGCTGTCGCCCGCGATTTCGCGACAGCCAAGGCCGGAATGATTTTCTGGGGCATGGGCATCAGCCAGCATATCCACGGCACCGACAATTCCCGCTGCCTGATTTCGCTTGCCCTTATGACGGGCCAGGTCGGCCGTCCCGGCGCGGGCCTCCATCCCCTTCGCGGCCAGAATAACGTTCAGGGCGCCTCGGATGCGGGTCTGGTTCCGATGTTCCTGCCTGATTACCAATCCGTCACCGACGACGGCGTGCGATCCGCGTTCACCGATGTCTGGAAATCAGACGATTTCTCAAACGAAAAGGGCCTGACCGTCACCGAGATCATGGACGCGGTTCACGACGGCAATATCAAGGCAATGTACATCCTTGGCGAGAACCCAGCGATGTCCGACCCGGATGTTGAACACGCCCGCGACGCGCTTGCAAAGCTTGACCACCTCGTCGTGCAGGACATCTTCATCACCGAAACGGCCAACTATGCAGACGTGATCTTGCCAGCGTCGGCGTTCTACGAAAAGTCCGGCACTGTTACGAATACCAACCGACAAGTGCAGATGGGTCGTCCGGCGGTCGCTCCTCCAGGCGAGGCGCGCGAAGACTGGTTGATCACCGTTGATCTTGCCAACCGCTGCGGGCTGAACTGGGACTACACGACCCCCGCTGACGTTTTCGCCGAGATGAAGCTCAATATGACCTCTCTCGACAACATCACCTGGGATCGTCTCGAAACCGAAAACGCGGTCACCTATCCATCGCTTAGCCCAACTGATCCCGGACAAGCCATTGTCTTTGGAGATGGATTTCCGCGCTCTGACGGCCGCGCACGCTTTACGCCTGCCTCTGTCATTGCACCGGACGAAACGCCTGATGCGGACTACCCGATGATCCTGACCACGGGCCGTCAGCTGGAACACTGGCACACCGGGTCGATGACACGCCGCTCAAAAGTTCTCGACGCGGTTGAGCCGGAGGCAAACTGCTCGCTGCATCCGTCCACACTGTACAAGCTTGAGGTCGAACCCGGAGGCCACGTCCGCCTGACCACACGCCGTGGCACCATCACGCTGATGGCCCGCGCCGACCGCGCTGTTGCACCCGATATGGTGTTCGTGCCCTTCGCCTTCGTGGAAGCGGCGGCAAACGTTCTGACAAACCCGGCTGTAGACCCCTACGGCAAGATCCCCGAGTTCAAATTCGCAGCGGTCAAAGTCGAAAAGGCCGAGGATCAGGTCGCGGCCGAGTAATTAAATCTGAGGCTTGGGATCATCCTCGCCGGACACACGCCGCCACGGGACGTCAAGATATCGCCCATCACTGACCAATTGGGCTGCGGCGGCGACTGTAGGCGCTGGTTGGTTTCATAAATGGGACTCGCGCCCCAGTCTAAGTAATGTCGCATCGCTCATTTTGTCAGATTAATCCAAGTCGCGCGCATCACCAAATCACATCCGGATCAGGCCTCAAACCGCAGGACCGTCACCCAGGTTTCGCCGTAACGGCGTGCATCCAGTTTTGAAAAGCCTGTCGGAGCATCCTGCTCGCCCGCCTCTTCCCAGACAACCAAAGCGCCCAGGCCAATCCAGCCACCCTTCGTCGCCGCCGCCAAGCCACGCGCGCCCAGGCCCTTGCCATAGGGCGGGTCAAGAAACACCAAAGTCGCGGGCGTATCAGGATTTGGACCCAACCGCTGCACATCGCGCGCTATCACACGGACATCTTCCGAAACGCGCGCGCGCTGGATGTTGTCAGCGATCAAACGGCCTGCGACA
>NZ_CALJXO010000342.1:0-4508 GCF_937988555.1 uncultured Boseongicola sp.
GAAACCTTATCAAGCCCTCGCAAAGTCGCGCCCGGAGCCTGTATAGCACGCACCGAACTGGCCGCGACATCGGGCGTCGTCAATATAGTGGTCGAGCCATCAATCGGTGACGTAATCACGGTGTCCTGCGCAAACGCCATCGGCGCAAATGCGATCAGAATCACCGCGAACAAGGACTTCATTCCTCGCCGCCCGACACAAACCGCAACAAAAGCTGCACTATGCTGACCGAGCTTTGCGTATCTTCAATCTCGGCACCGGGTTCAAGATTGAACGCCGACCCGCCGGGCAAAAGCTCAACAAAGCTGCCGCCCAGAAGGCCTTCTGACGAGATGATAATAGCCGTGTCTTCCGGCAAAACCACAATCCTGTCGACCGACAAAGACGCGTCCGCGCGGAACGTCGCGGGATCAAGGTCAAGGCCTGTGACCGACCCAACTTTCACGCCCGCAAGCCGCACATCTGTTCCGACTTGTACACCTTCAGCTGATCGGAAAGACGCAGTATAGGTCGCGCCGTCGCCGCCGGCTCCGAAGCCGCCAAATTGCGAGGCATAAAACAGAAAACCGGCAGCCACAGCCAAAACCGCGCCACCTGTGATCACTTCTCCAACTCTCTCAGGCATTGTGCTTACTCCGGCGTCCAGGCCTCATAGTCCTTACGCGACACCGGGTCAGCCCGACGGATCGACCCTGCGGGCGCATAGGCGGCAGGCGTGCCCGTCATGTTTTCAAGATGCGGCTTTTCCCAGTCTTTGCGGGGCAACGGCGACGTTGTTGGGGGCTCGTCCCATGTATGGTGCAGCCAGCCGTGCCAGCTTGGATCGACCCGGCTCGCCTCGGACTCACCATTGTAAATCACCCAACGCTTTACCCCGTCTTTCGACTGGTAAAAGATGTTGCCCTGATTGTCCTCGCCGACCTTTTGCCCGTTGCGCCAGGTAAAAAGCTGGGTGCCAAACGACTGGCCATTCCACCAGGTGACAGAGCGCAGAAGCGTATTTACAATTCCCATTTCGGACCTTTCATGACCCTTTGACCAAGGTATGCCGCAAGGGCACTCCAAGGTCTAGGCCCGACCGCCGTGTGCTGCGTGCTTTGGCGCGAAGCCTGCAAAACTCTTTACCTCAATAAAAAACCGCCCCTAAAGGCGGCCTTTTTAATTGTATCGACCTGTTCAGCCCGCGCTGGCTGGCTCTTTTTCTGCATCACTGTGGATCATCAAAGGGGCCGCATCCGAATTCACGGCCTCTTCGTTCACCACGACCTCTTCCACGCTGTCCAGCCCCGGCAGGTCGAACATCGTATCAAGCAAGATGTCTTCCATGATCGATCGCAATCCACGCGCGCCAGTCTTGCGCTTGATCGCGCGTTTCGCAATTGCTGATAAGGCATCGTCGGTGAAATTCAGCTTGGCATCTTCCAACTCGAATAAACGCTGGTACTGCTTAACCAAAGCGTTCTTCGGCTGGGTCAGGATCGTCACCAGAGCGTCTTCGTCCAGGTCTTCCAGCGTCGCGATAACCGGCAAACGACCCACAAACTCAGGGATAAGGCCAAACTTCAAAAGGTCCTCCGGCTCAAGGTCCTTGAAATACTCGCCAACTGATTTTGAATCCGGGTCCCGCACATCCGCGCCAAAACCCATTGCCGAGCCCTTGCCGCGTTGTGCGATGATCTTATCAAGACCCGCAAATGCACCACCACAGATGAACAGAATATTCGTCGTGTCGACCTGCAGGAATTCCTGTTGCGGATGCTTGCGACCACCCTGCGGCGGCACGGACGCAACCGTGCCTTCCATGATTTTCAATAGTGCCTGCTGCACACCTTCCCCCGACACGTCCCGCGTGATGGAAGGATTGTCCGACTTGCGTGTGATCTTGTCGACTTCGTCAATATAGACGATGCCACGCTGCGCGCGCTCGACGTTGTATTCGCTCGCCTGCAAAAGCTTCAGAATGATATTCTCGACGTCTTCGCCGACATAACCCGCTTCGGTCAAAGTTGTCGCATCGGCCATCGTGAACGGCACATCAAGAATGCGCGCCAAGGTCTGGGCCAGCAACGTTTTTCCGCACCCGGTGGGGCCAATCAACATGATGTTGGACTTCGCCAGCTCAATGTCAGAATTATCCGCGTGGTTCAGACGTTTGTAGTGGTTATGCACCGCCACAGACAAAACCCGTTTCGCATGCATCTGCCCGATCACGTAGTCATCAAGAACGCTGCAAATCTCCTGCGGGCTCGGCACACCGTCTGATGCTTTCAGACCGGCGGTCTTCGTCTCCTCGCGGATGATATCCATGCAAAGTTCGACGCACTCGTCGCAGATGAAAACTGTCGGCCCGGCGATCAATTTTCTGACTTCATGCTGGCTCTTTCCGCAGAAAGAACAATAAAGCGTATTTTTGCTTTCGCCCGAATTATTCGCCATCACATACCTTCTCGGCCGTCTGCCTGTTGACCACGCGTCCTAGGTCGGACGTGCAGTGTCTTTCGCTTCACTTGCGCCCCATTGGTCTAAAGCCTATGGCACCGCCAAAGGAGGCACAACGCCAAATTCGCACATTCACCGCGTCATGATCTAGGTGTGATCGTAACGTCTGGTTAACTATCAGACCCTTCAATCGCACCACGGCTCTCAACAATCTCGTCAATCAGGCCCCAGTCCTTGGCTTCTTCCGCGGTCATGAAGTTGTCCCGCTCCAGCGCATCCTCGACCTTTTTCAGCGTTTGCCCGGTGTGCTTCACGTAGATTTCGTTTAATCGACGCTTCAAACGTTCGGTGTGACGGGCGTGGATTAAAATATCACTCGCCTGCCCCTGAAAGCCACCCGACGGCTGATGCACCATAATAATCGAATTGGGCAGCGACAGACGCATCCCCTTCTCGCCGGCCGTCAACAAAAGCGAGCCCATGGACGCCGCCTGGCCAATACAAAGCGTCGCAATTTTCGGGCGGATGTATTGCATTGTATCATAAATCGACAGCCCCGCGGTCACGACACCGCCGGGCGAGTTGATATACATCGAAATCTCTTTCGACGGGTTTTCCGCTTCAAGATGCAAAAGCTGGGCCACAACCAGCTGGCTCATGCCGTCATGCACGGGTCCGTTCACAAAAATGATGCGTTCCTTAAGGAGCCGCGAAAAAATGTCATAGGCCCGCTCACCACGGCTGGTCTGCTCAACCACCATGGGAACAAGGTTCATATAAGTCTCTACCGGATCGTGCATTGTGCCTGCCTTCGCGTCGTCGCCGTCGTCATAGCGCGTGAATGTTGCCAGAGTCTTAGTAGCGCCCCCGACGACCTGCAAGGGACGCAGACCGAATAATCATCACAAAGCTTGACGCGATATATGGCCAGACTTAGCGAAAGTCAGGACTAACCAAATAGAAATCTCCGGCCCGATGGCCGCCCTCGGTGATCCGACACGCCGCGCGATAGACGAACGCCTTCGAAGATCACCCGCCCCCGTTGGTAAAATTGCCGAAACCCTTCCCGTCCCGCGCCCTGCCGTGTCGCAACGTCTAAAGGTGCTGACCGGCGCGGACCTCGTCACTGTCGACCCCTTTGGCGCTCGCCGTATCTACATTTTGCGCCCAGAAGCCATCGCCGACCTGCGCGCCTGGTGCGACTGGCTTTGCGACGATGCTCTCACTGCATTTTCTGCCGAAGCTCGCCGTATCGCTGCTCAAGAAAAGGATAACAAATGATAGACCCCGTTGAAAAATCCGTCTTCGTCCCCCTGCCCGTGCCTTCTCGGTTTTCCCCGAAAACATGGCCGACTGGTGGCCAATGGAATCCCACTCCATAAGCGCAAACGAAGCCGGCATGGGGCCCAATAGCGTGACGTTTGAACCCAAGCTTGGGGGCCGCCTTCTGGAAACATGCGCCGACGGGGGAATTCGTGCATGGGCCACGATCACCGGCTGGCAACCGGGCGCACGTTTTGTGCTGTCACATGGGACGTCGGACGCACCGAAGCCAAAGCCACAACAGTGGCCGTGCGCTTTCAGCCCGATGCCAACGGCCCCCGGCTTGTTCTTACGCACTCTGGCTTCGACATTCTCCGCGACCAGAATTGCAAAGGATACAACGGCGGCTGGAAAGACGCTCTGGAAATCGCATTCCTCGAGCACCGCCGCACGACTTTGGCCGAAGCCGTCTAACCGCGCCGCAAAGGATCGGTCAGGTCAACTTTTTCGGACTGATCACGCCATGCGCCGAACAATCCGTCCGCCAGGCTGTCAGCAGACTCCGAGCCACCGCGCCTGTCCAAGCGCAAATTCGCCTTCAAAGGGTCAACGATCACCGGCCATAAAAGCCAAACACCAACGGCACCTAGCAATACGACCGGGACGAGGGGCAACATGTCCATAGCGGACCTCCCGTCTCAAAGAATCGGGCGGCAGTTCGCCCGTTGCCGGACAATCTGAAATCAAAAGAAGGCAAAATCTTGGCGAAAGGTTCATAAATATTAACCTTTTCGCCCGTGACGTTG
>NZ_CALJXO010000343.1:0-2795 GCF_937988555.1 uncultured Boseongicola sp.
TGCTGAAGAGCGTCGGAAATTGATAGCCTTTCTGAAAACTGAAGACCCAAACGTTAACATCTGTCCGCAGTGATTTCGATCGTTGTGCTTTCAAGCGGGTCTCTCGCTCACGGAAGGTAACCCTTAGCTTCGTGTCAGACCACCGGGCGGGCGATTTGGGTCAGAAACGTCCCTTCACAACCGCTCAGACTCGGGTCGGCCACCGGGTGGAAAATTGCCGTTCGAGCTCGGCGGTCGGCTATCCGCCGGTTTACGTGCCTACGTCCAGCAGACCGGGAGCGTCTGGGTAGTGCCATGACTTGCCGTTCACGCGTTTGTGCTGTGCATTAGATTTGCAAGTGAATAATCTCTACCTTTCTAGAGAATTGGGGGATTGCACAATGAGTTTCAGGGCCATCACTCAGGCTGTGCCACGACTGAATCGTAGCCAGTTGTTCGTGCTCGCGAACAAGCCGGAGACCTTTGAATCCGCAGCGTCATCCGTCGCCGATGTCGTCATGTTCGAAATAGAGGATGCAGTCCCACCGGATCAGAAAGCGCAGGCGCGCCAGAATGTGATCGAGGCGCTGAATGACTTCGACTGGGGCGAGAAATCGATGTCGATGCGTATTAACGGGCTCGACACACCTTACATGTATCGTGATCTCGTCGACATCCTGGAGGCGCCAACAGAGCGTCTGGATCTTGTCCTGATCCCCAAAGCCGGAAACGCGGCCGATATTTATGCGGTTGATGTGTTGGTCAGTCAGATTGAAGAAGCGATGGGCAGAAAGAACCGCCTTGGATTCCAAATCATGATTGAAACGGCGCAGGGGATGGCAAACATCGATGAAATCGCGGCTGCAAGTTCGCGGAACGATTCATTGCATCTTGGAGAAAACGATTATGCTGCCTCTGTAAGGGCGCGAATGAAGGTCGTAGGCGGCGCAAATCCCGATTACCACATCCTGACGGATGCGGATGAGGATGGCACTCGCAAACGCCACTGGGGTGACATGTGGCACTACGCGATTTCTCGGCTTGTGGTCGCTGCCCGCGCGAACGGCTTGCGACCTGTGGACGGACCATTTCTTGATCCTGCTGATACCGAGGGCTTCAGGGCGGCGGCGATGCGCGCTGCGGTTCTGGGATGCGAAGGCAAGTGGGGAAACGACGAGCCGTCGATGCTCCTGGCGAATGAGGTATTTTCACCTTCGGTCGATGACGTTGCCCAGGCACGGCGGGTTTTGAGGGCGGCTGAGGATGCGGCTTCGGTGGGCGGCGGCGCCGCGACGCTTGATGGCAAGCCCGTCTTTATGCCGCAAATTCGTCAAGCCCAGGCCTTGGTTGCGCAGGCTGACATGATCGAGTCTAAGAAGACTCATTCTTAAGGAAAAGGCAATCACCTCGGCAATGGCGCGGAAGGCAGACCTACGTGCAGCAGGCGCGGAGCGTCTCCTTCGTGCCAGGAACCGCCCTTCTATATGCAGTGCTGCAAGAGGAGTTCAAGCGCCCGTCATTGATCGACGAAGAACTTATTAACGATGCGCCAGTCCCCGTCGATCTTTGCCAGTTGGAACGTGTCTAGGAAGCGTCCGCCACAGTCAAACACCACCGTTGCACCAACTTCGCTGAACTTATCGATGGACAGGATTTTCCCGTCGCCGAACTCGAAGGGTGCATAGTCTGGTCCAGTCCACGTATCGATTAGGTCGCGCATCGGTTTGGAGAACAGTTCAAGATCGCCTTCCGGGTTCTTCCAGTACCCCATCATGTTCGCGACATCGAGAGCGAAGGCGCGCTCCAGCCGTGTTTGGTCCTTCGCTTTGTAGCCTTCGAAATAGTCGAAGACGGCGTCCTTGATCGCGTCATGATCATCCATGGTTGCGTCTCCTCTCTCATAGTCGTGGGCCGACCCTAGTCGGTCCATTGGGTAAAAGGAACTCCGCCGCCAGCCCGAGATGAATGTCCCGGTTGGGTGGTGGGTTCAACCGATCGCCGCAACACACTCTGCGAACCTCTCCGCTGGGGTTTGATATTGCAAGGTCTTGCGCGGCCGCTCGTTCAACTGGCGCGCGATGGCGCTCAGCTTTGCCTGAGAATGAACCGACAGATCGGTGCCTCTCGGCAAATACTGTCTCAGCAACCGGTTGGTATTTTCGTTTGATCCGCGCTGCCAGGGGGCGTGAGGATCGCAAAAATAGACATCGACGTCGGTCGCCAGTGCGAGGCGGGGATGATCGGCCAGTTCCTTGCCGCGATCCCAGGTGAGGGATTTGTAGAGCTCGCGAGGCAGGCTTCGGAATTGTTTGATCAGCGCCGAGATGACGCTTTCGGTATCTTTGTTTGCAACCTTGACCAGCATCACATACCGGGAATGGCGCTCGACCAGAGTGGCGATGTAGCTGTTCTTGGACCCGCCGATCAGGTCGCCCTCCCAGTGCCCTGGGATGGCGCGGTCCTCGGCAGACGCGGGCCTTTCACGGATCGACACCGCATCCTTGATCTGGCCCAGACCATTGCGCTTCAGGCTAGCATGCCTGGACCGGCGGATCGTGCGTCTGGCGCGCAGGTGTTCCAGCAGCTCCTTCTTCAGAACGCCACGCGCCTGGATATACAGGCTCCGATAGATCGTCTCGTGAGACACCTGGTTTTGCGCCTCTCCCGAAAACGCACGCTTGAGCCAGCCCGCAATCTGCTCTGGCGACCACTTTCGCCGCAGCTTCATCGATACTGTGCGGCTGAGGGCCGGGTAGCAAGCCAGCTTGCACGGTTTGGGACGCTGGGCACGATCCCAGGCGGCCTGATCCGAGGCT
>NZ_CALJXO010000344.1:0-4008 GCF_937988555.1 uncultured Boseongicola sp.
CCCGCTTCGCCCACGCAGTAATGCCTAGGTCTGGCGCATGAATGACGCCGTGCGTGATTTCCTGACCGTCGAAACAGGCAATCGAAACCGCCCAGTCTGGCAGCCCCCGCGAGAAGTTTATCGTGCCATCAATAGGGTCAAGGATCCACACGGCCTTGCCGGTTCCTTCCAGGCCACCTTCTTCGCCCAATATAGCAACGCCCGGATCGAACGTCAGAATACGCTCACGCAACAACGCCTCAACCGCATGATCTGCAGCTGTCACGAGATCCATGGGACCCTTGTTACTCGTTTCCAGAACTCCAGGACTCTCGCGCATCCTTTGTGCAAGCTCTCCAGCCTCGCGCGCCATATCAAGCGCGGCCTGAAGTCGTTCATCCATCATGGCGTGTCGTCCCACGCAAAACTGCCGCCAAAGGTTGCCGCTCTACCCTGTTGGCCAGAGAGCTATCGGCAATCCGTTCAATCAGAAGCCGGACGACTGTATCTGTTTGCGCCTCGATATCCTGACGAATGGTAGAAAGGTTAAAGGATCCCCATTTCGCCTGCTCGATATCATCAAAACCTAAAACCTGTATCTGGTCGGGAACCGATATCCCAAGGTCAATACGAAGCGCATCAAGCGCACCAATTGCCATCAGATCGGTCGAACAAAACAACCCGTCAATTCGATCGAAGACACTTCGGTCCGTTCCATTTAATCCGACACGCGCATCTTCATAGCCCTGATCCGCAGCATAAAGAACCTCCGTCGGAAGCCCATGTTTGGCAGCAGAGCTCAGGAACGCTTTGGCGCGACCGGACACCGAGTAGGTTTCCCTTCGCGGAACAAGGCATCCAAGACACGTCGCACCAGCCTGAATAAGAACCCGCGTCGCAAGCTGTCCGGCCTGGGCGTTATCAGCGACCACGCGATCACCCCAGTTTGACGCACCAGCGCGGTTGACCAGCACCACAGGAAGACCGAGCCGGCCACAGTCTTCAATCAGTGCACGAGGAGGCGTATCTGACGTGAAAATCATCCCGGCAATACTATAGCCAAGAAGCGACTCGATCAGGCTGCTGACCTCATCCGGGCGTTCTGCTGTGATCAGCATCGGCTTAAAGCCTTCGCGGGTCAGGGCCTCGCTCAATTGTCTGACTTGTTGCGACCGCAGCGGAGTGTCCAGCCGCGAGGCAACAAGTCCCACAATGCCCGAGTGCGCCTGCTGCAAACCGCGCGCGAGGGAATTTACGCGATAGCCAAGTTCAGAAGCCGCTTTGGTCACCTTGTCTTTCGTATCGGGCGCAATATTGGCGCCGGGCGTAAACGCACGAGAGACCGCTGATCGCGAAACGCCCGCAAGGCGGGCCACGTCGAATGAAGTGGCTTTGCGGCGCACTATCTTAGCCATCATGTCGCCCGCGGTCGACGAAACGCGAAAAAGCGAACGGCTGATTGAGGTTGAAGAAATCCGGGCGCGCCTTGATCATCTTTGCAAAGACTTCGGTATCGCTGCCCATATAGGCCAACATTGATTTCACATGACTTCCTCGAAGAGGCGCAATGTCCAATGCTTCCTCTGTTGGAATAAACTCGACGATATTTGCATCAAAATCTGCAATCGTGTCCTCCAGCGACGCGTAATCCTGACGACGCGCCATTATTCTAGCAGCGGGACTGAGGGTGCGAAGTTCGACAAGGAAATCCCGGTTGAATGACCAGAAAAACACCCGATCCAGCAACCCGGCGCGCTCGACCTGATCCAGAACAGGTTTAGGAGGAGCAGATTTGAACTCCAGATAGGCGCGCCCGTCGTACCGCTTCAATAGATCAAGAACCTCGCCAAGCGTCGGCACTTTGATCCCCGCAAAGAACGGATCGACCCATCCGCCAGCGTCCAGAGCCCGGAGTTCCGCCAGTGAATGCTGTGTCACCGGGCCAGAACCATCGGTCGTGCGATCAAGAGTGTTATCGTGGATAACCACGATTTCCCCGTCCGATGTGATGTGCAAATCAACTTCGATGTACCCGAATCCTGCCGCCAAGGCGCACTCCAGCGCCGGCAGCGTGTTTTCAGGCGCAATCGAATTAGCGCCGCGATGACAGACAATATCGAATGGATAATCGGAAGGGGGGCGAAACGGGTTCACCAGTTCCGGCATGTCAGAGCAGATGCCAGTTACCGGTTTGGTACGAATCGCGGCCATCCGCTCGGGATCCTCTTCGTGCCACAACACGACTTCCTTGCCGTCGCGAAACGCGCGACCAAACAACTCCCGCGTCAGGGTGTCTTGCGGTGTTGGCATACGCTCCCAGCACAAATGAATGATATCGGCATCTTTCGCGTGTGAATGCGGATCGGCCCCCAATGGCACGAGCCCGGCAACCGGATAGGTGCTTCCAGCTTCCTTTAAAGTCTGGACAATCTCCGGGCTGAAAGCGCCAATGATCACAGGTGCAATCTCTGCGTCTTGCATCAAATGCATGGTGGCCAATGCCGCATCGGCATCCTTGATATCCGCATAGATGCCCGCTCCAAGCTCGGCCGCCAGAGCGACAACTTCGCTCAGATCGGGACAATCCGGCATGATCTCCCGCAAAGCCGCACGCGACAACGTGTTCAAAGCCTCTCCGCTTGCCAAGGTCGCGTCGTGATGAACAATCGGAATTCCGTCCGTCGAAAACCGAATATCAACCTCCCACATATCGGCACCCAACTCCGCCGCTTTGCGGAAAGCCGCCAGCGTGTTGGCAGGCGCATAGGCCGACGCCCCGCGGTGCGCAATTGCATAGGGACGCGGCGGGATGCCGGGGGACGTCACAGCCGGTCTCCATTTGATGCAAAGGCAAGAATATTTTCAGTTGCAACGCCCCAGTTGATGCGTTGCCCTGCCCGGACTGGCTCGCCTGCAGGCAAGATCGAACGGATCTCACCGCCACCATCCAGCCGAACGTCAATCAATTCTTCGCGGCCCTGTGGTTCAACAAAAGTCACCTCACCCTGCAATCCCGTGCCGTGTTGTGGTCCAAAATGCTCGGGGCGAATGCCCACGACAACCTCGCCCGATGCCTCCAACGCTGAAGGGCGCGCAAGCGTCTGGTTATGTCCAAACGAAAGAACGTCGCCCGCCACCGCAGGGAGGAACGAGATTGGTGGATTCCCAAGAAAACCCGCAACAAACTGCGAGCGCGGATTGCTATACATCTGTTCGGGCGTGTCGAGTTGAACGATCTTCCCGTTTCGCATCAGCGCGATACGGTCACACATCGACATCGCTTCGACCTGATCATGCGTCACAAGAATAGCCGTTATCCCGGTCTCACGCTGAATCCGACGGATCTCTGATCGCATTTCCAACCGCAACTTCGCATCCAGATTGGCAAGTGGTTCGTCAAGCAGCAGCACATCCGGCTTGCGGATCATCGCGCGGGCCAAGGCAACACGTTGCTGCTGTCCCCCGGACAATTGCGCAGGCCGCCGATCCAGCAGTTCGCCTATCTGAACCAAGTCCGCAAGCCGCTCGACCTCGGCACGGATATTGGACTTTGACATGCGCTGCACCTTCAGCGGAAAACCGATGTTCTGCTCAACCGTCATATGCGGGTAGAGCGCATAGTTTTGAAACACGACCCCCACCGAGCGTTCCTGTGCGGGCAAGGTCGTCACGTCGTCGTCACCGAAGTAAAGCGTGCCGCCGCTCATCTTATGAATGCCGCAAACAGCAAAAAGAGTAGTGGACTTGCCGCACCCTGAAGGACCGAGAAGGGCCATCATCTCGCCGCTCTCCACCGTCAGGTCCATATCCTCGATGACGGTCAGTGAGCCGAAGCGTTTTGTGAATTTGTCGAGCCTGAGTTTCATCAGCCTTTGGTGCCTCCGCCGTAGATGTTCATCAACTGCTTCTGGAACACCAGATAGATAATGATGACTGGGATTGAGTAAAACATGCCGATCGCCTTGAAGAGGCCGAAGTCAGCGGTCGCGTCATCTTGAATGACCGCGTTCATATAGGTTGCAAGAACCT
>NZ_CALJXO010000345.1:0-25263 GCF_937988555.1 uncultured Boseongicola sp.
GAGATGGTGATGCCTGGCGACAACGTGTCGTTCACGGTTGAGCTGATCGCACCTATCGCGATGGAAAACGGCCTGCGCTTTGCGATCCGCGAAGGCGGCCGCACTGTTGGGGCTGGTGTCGTCTCGAAGATCATCGATTAACAGTGAGATTGCCCGGCTTGTCCGGGCAGTTTGCTGGGTGAGGGACAGTTGATCCGATGGATCGACGAGACCTCACAACCTAAAGTCTGGGCACTATCTCCAGGGAAACAACTGTTCGATGTGGAGGCGATTAAGCTTCCACCTCTCAACGAAAGGATAAGACCATGGCAGCCGCCAGTCAGAACATCCGCATCCGGCTAAAGGCCTTCGATTACCGTGTGTTGGACGCCAGCACACAGGAAATCGTGAACACAGCCAAGCGCACAGGCGCTTCGGTTCGTGGCCCGATCCCGATGCCAAATAAAATCGAGAAATTCACGGTTCTCCGTGGTCCGCACGTCGATAAGAAGTCGCGCGACCAGTTCGAGATCCGTACGCACAAGCGTCTTCTCGACATCGTCGACCCCACACCACAGACCGTGGACGCGCTTATGAAGCTCGACCTCGCTGCTGGTGTGGACGTTCAAATTTCGGTCTAGGGAGGGCTCTATTATGTTGCGCTCTGGTGTGATCGCAAAGAAAGTCGGCATGACCCGGCTTTTCTTGGACGACGGTAAGCAGATTCCTGTGACCGTTCTCCAACTCGACAAGCTTCAGGTCGTCGCTAAGCGTACGGCTGAGACGGATGGCTATTCGGCTGTTCAGCTCGGCGCGGGCACAGCGAAGGTCAAGCGGACGTCTCAGGCCATGCGTGGGCATTTTGCCGCCGCAAAGGTTGAGCCAAAGCGGAAGATCGCGGAATTTCGGGTTGACCCGGAAAACCTGATCGACGTTGGCGAAGAGATTACTGCGAACCATTACTTTGAAGGCCAGTTCGTTGACGTGTCAGGCACGTCGATCGGTAAAGGCTTCCAAGGTGCGATGAAGCGTTGGAACTTTAAGGGCCTTCGCGCCACGCACGGTGTGTCTATTTCGCACCGTAGTCACGGTTCGACCGGTCAGTGTCAGGATCCGGGACGCGTCTTCAAAGGCAAGAAAATGGCTGGTCACATGGGCGCAGCCCGCGTGACGACGCAAAACCTTCAGGTTGTCCGTACGGACGCCGACCGTGGTCTGATCATGGTCAAAGGCGCTGTACCGGGATCGAAGGGTGGCTGGGTTACGATCAAGGACGCGATGAAGAAGCCGACTCCTGAGAACGTTATCCTGCCTGCCGCGCTGAAGTCCGCGTCTGCGGCCGCCGAGAAGGCTGCCGAGGAAGCTGCCGCCGCTGCTGCTGCGGAGGCTGAAGCCGCTGCTGCCGCTGCTGCAGAAGCAGAACAGGCCGCAATGGAAGCTGCTGCAGCCGACGAAGCGAAGACCGATGTAGTTGCTGAAGCAGAATCTGCTGAAGCTGAGAAGAAGGACGGTGAGGCATGAAACTCGACGTGATCAAACTGGACGGCAAGAAAGCCGGATCGGTCGATCTTGGCGACGAGATCTTCGGTCTTGAGCCACGGACCGACATTCTGCACCGTGTGGTCCGCTGGCAGCGCAACAATGCGCAGGCCGGTACCCACAAGGTAAAAACGCGGTCGGAAACAAGCTACTCCACAAAGAAGATCTATCGCCAGAAAGGCACCGGCGGCGCACGCCACGGTTCCCGGAACGCTCCGATTTTCCGCGGTGGCGGTATCTATAAGGGTCCGACCCCGCGCAGCCACGGCCACGAGTTGACAAAGAAGTTTCGTAAGCTTGGTCTTAAGCACGCGTTGTCTTCGAAAGCAGCAACCGGCAATCTGGTCATTCTGGACGAGGCATCCGCAAAGGACGCCAAGACCGGTGCATTGGCCAAACAGGTCAAAGACCTGGGCTGGAAGCGTGCGTTGATCATCGACGGTGCGACACTGGACGAAAACTTCGTCGTGGCGTCGCGCAACATCGACACAATCGATGTGCTGCCGACGATGGGCGCGAATGTCTATGATATCCTGAAGAGTGACACTTTGGTGATCACGAAAGCAGGGATCGAAGCGTTGGAGGCTCGACTAAAATGAGCATGAAGACCGAACATTATGACGTGATCCGCAAGCCGATCATCACAGAGAAAACCACCATGGCGTCCGAATATGGCGCGGTTGTTTTTGAAGTGGCGATCGACGCGAACAAACCGCAGATCAAAGAAGCCGTTGAAGGTCTCTTTGGTGTCAAGGTGAAGGCCGTGAACACGACAATCACCAAAGGCAAAACAAAGCGGTTCCGCGGCCAGCTGGGCAAACGGAAAGACGTCAAGAAGGCCTATGTGACGCTTGAAGAAGGCAACACAATAGACGTTACCACAGGCCTTTGATAGAAGGCTTCGAATCGTCGGCCCCGGACCTCCGGGGCTGATGCATTTCTAAACCGGGACCGCCCTGCAAAGGGTATGGCCCAAAGCTAACGGAAGACAGAAAGCATGGCACTAAAGTCGTATAAGCCGACGACGCCAGGCCAGCGTGGGCTGGTTCTGATCGACCGTTCGGAGCTTTGGAAAGGCCGTCCTGTTAAGGCTCTCACTGAGGGACTTAGCAAGAAAGCAGGCCGGAACAACACCGGACGGATCACGATGCGTCGTCGTGGTGGGGGCGCCAAGCGTCTTTACCGTATTGTAGATTTCAAGCGGAACAAGCTTGGTATGGCCGCAATGGTCGAGCGGATCGAATATGATCCGAACCGCACTGCGTTTATCGCACTTGTTAAGTACGAAGACGGCGAGCAGGCGTATATCATTGCACCTCAGCGTTTGGCCGTTGGCGATCGGGTGATCGCGGGCGCCAAGGTTGACGTGAAGCCGGGCAACGCGATGCCGTTCTCGGGCATGCCGATCGGCACAATCGTACACAACATCGAGATGAAGCCAGGCAAAGGCGGCCAGATCGCCCGCGCAGCTGGAACATATGCTCAGTTTGTTGGTCGTGACGGTGGCTACGCGCAAATACGTCTGTCCTCGGGTGAGCTTCGTCTCGTTCGTCAGGAATGCATGGCGTCTGTCGGCGCGGTGTCAAACCCCGACAACTCGAACCAGAACTTGGGTAAGGCAGGTCGTAACCGCCACAAGGGCATCCGCCCATCTGTGCGTGGTGTTGTTATGAACCCGGTCGATCACCCGCATGGTGGTGGTGAAGGTCGTACGTCTGGTGGCCGTCACCCGGTCAGCCCCTGGGGCAAGCCGACAAAGGGTGCCCGCACCCGGAACAAAAACAAGGCGTCGTCGAAGCTTATCCTGCGTTCGCGTCACGCTAAGAAGAAGGGCCGTTAATCATGAGCCGTTCAGTATGGAAAGGCCCCTTCGTCGACAGCTATGTCCTGAAGAAGGCCGAAAAATCGCGTGAATCGGGTCGCAACGAGGTCATCAAGATCTGGTCGCGTCGCTCGACGATCCTGCCGCAATTCGTTGGTTTGACCTTTGGTGTCTACAACGGCCGCAAGCACATCCCGGTAAACGTTTCCGAGGATATGATCGGTCAAAAGTTTGGTGAATATTCGCCAACTCGCACCTACTACGGTCACGCCGCTGATAAAAAAGCGAAGAGGAAATAAGTCATGGGCAAGGAAAAGAATCCGCGCCGTGTGGCGGACAACGAAGCGATGGCAAAAACGCGCATGTTGCGCACGTCACCGCAGAAATTGAACCTCGTGGCGACGATGATCCGCGGTAAGAAAGTTGAAAAGGCCCTCTCGGACCTGACTTTCTCGAAAAAGCGGATTTCGGACGATGTGAAGAAGTGTCTTCAGTCGGCCATCGCAAACGCGGAAAACAACCACAACCTTGATGTGGACGAGCTGGTCGTGGCGGAAGCCTATGTCGGCAAGAACCTGACGATGAAGCGGGGACGTCCACGTGCCCGTGGCCGTTTTGGTCGCATCATCAAACCGTTCTCGGAACTGACAATCAAAGTCCGCCAAGTTGAGGAGCAAGCCTGATGGGTCATAAAGTAAACCCGATCGGCATGCGGCTTCAGGTCAATCGGACCTGGGATAGCCGTTGGTATGCTGACACGAAGGATTATGGAAATCTTCTGATGGAAGACATCCGTATCCGTGCATTCATCAAAGATGAGTGCAAGCAGGCTGGCATCAGCCGTGTGATCATCGAGCGTCCGCACAAGAAGTGCCGCGTTACGATTCACACAGCGCGTCCTGGCGTGATCATCGGCAAGAAAGGTGCAGACATTGAAGGTCTGCGTCGCAAGATTGCTTCGATGACTGACAGCGAGCTGCACCTGAACATCGTTGAAGTGCGTAAGCCCGAACTGGACGCTGCACTTGTGGCTGAAAGCATCGCGCAGCAGCTTGAGCGTCGTGTGTCTTTCCGTCGTGCCATGAAGCGGTCGGTCCAGAACGCAATGCGTATGGGCTCGCTTGGTATCCGCGTGAACGTTGCGGGTCGACTTGGCGGTGCGGAAATCGCTCGGACGGAATGGTATCGCGAAGGCCGCGTGCCGCTCCATACTCTGCGCGCTGACATCGATTATGCTCTTTGCGAAGCGAAGACTGCCTATGGCATCATCGGCATCAAGGTCTGGATCTTCAAAGGCGAAATTATGGAGCACGACCCTGCGGCTCGCGATCGTCGCCAGCAGGAGCTTCAAGACGGTCCCGCACCTCGTGGTGCCGGCGGCCGCCGCAATTAAGGAGCGATAAAAGATGCTGCAACCAAAGCGCACAAAATTCCGCAAGATGCACAAAGGCCGCATTCGTGGTGAGGCCAAGGGTGGATCAGATCTGACATTCGGGACGTATGGCCTTAAGGCCACCGAGCCTGAGCGTGTAACGGCACGTCAGATCGAAGCCGCGCGTCGTGCCATGACGCGTCATATGAAACGTCAAGGCCGTGTGTGGATCCGCATTTTCCCGGATACACCGGTGACCTCCAAGCCCGTCGAAGTTCGTATGGGTAAAGGTAAAGGTTCCGTGGACTTCTGGGCATGTAAAGTGAAGCCAGGTCGCGTGATGTTCGAGATCGACGGTGTCACTGACGCTGTGGCTCGCGAGGCTCTGCGTCTTGCCGCGATGAAATTGCCGGTGAAAACTCGGACAATTGTTCGCGAAGATTGGTAAGATCAATCTGCCGGGGCCGCGCAGTGAGTTCTAAGTGAATTCGCGGGCTGTTATCGGAATGAGATTTGAAAAGGGCGGTGCGAAAGCACTGCCCTTTTTCTTTCGGCAGCCTGATAGGGGCTTTACGCCAAGAAAACCCTCGAAATCTTCTGGGAAACTGTGACGTTCATCCGGCTGATTGGCGACGGTTTGGCCGCCCCAAATATCGAGGGGAGGACCGTTTTTTCTTTCCTCGTTGGCATCGCGCCTCGGTTGGCGTTGAGGGTGATGTGGAATGACAGTGCTCTCAAGCGAAGAGATGTCATCGCGTTCCTGTCGGGGCCGATTGGGTGGGATACCCGAGAAACCAAGCCTTTTGACCATGACTATTTTCACTAGGCGTTTTCGGCCACTATTTGGTGATGCCGTCAAAAGGAGCATCCTCAGTGCTTGCCCGAGCCATCTTCAGTGTCCTCGTCTTAGCAACCACAGCGCAGGCGGGCGATATGATCAATGGCACAAACATCTACCCGCTCAATCTCCCGGTGATTGACCTTGAGAAGGGCACCCACAACACCTCCGATAACATGGGATGGCTTGAAATCGACGGCCCTCGCGTGCCGTAAGGCCAGGTGCGCTGTACGGGAGCCGGGCATAATTTCAACGACAGCACTTCCAACGTGACAGGGCTTTGTGTCTATGGCGAAGGTATCGACCGTTTCATTATGGAATACGCTGTCCAAAAAATGCCACGCCCAGTCAAATGGAAGATCACCGAGACGACGGGTCGCCACACCGGGCCAAGCGGGTGAGGGGACCGCGTCAAGTCGCGCTGCAGGCCGCGCCGCGGCGGGTGACGATGTGGATGGGTTACCTCTCATTTCGGAAATAAGGGCGTGATGGTCGGCGGCATAATCTCACCCTGGTGACGGCCCGCAATTTCTTGCAGAATTTCCTACACTGCACTCGTCTCATTCGCGCTTTGCGCGTATGAGACGTTTATGACCCAAATCCGATCCCTATTTGTGACCCCGCTTTATCACGCCACGCTGCCAGAACATGGCGCACCCATTGATGCCGCTGAACTGGAGGCGTCATGCCTGTCTATCGCTGAAGATGACGAGGCAGGGCAGGACTGGTGCGAGGCCAACGATTTTCCCGGCTATACCAGCTACGCAAGCCTCACCGATCTTGGGTGGCGCTTTCCGATCTTTGCCGACCTGATCAAAGTGCTCGACGTGCATGTCGCGGCCTTTGTTGAGACACTCGACTTCGATCTGGGTGACCGGAAGATTGTGATGGAGGATATCTGGATCAACATCCTTCCCGAAGGTGGCATCCACACGGCCCACATTCATCCGCATTCGGTGATCAGCGGTACAACCTATGTCGCGATGCCCGAAGGAGCGAGTGCGATCAAATTTGAGGACCCGCGCCACGCCATGATGATGGCTGCGCCGCCGCGCAGGGCAGATGCGCGCGAAGGTTTGAAGGCCTTTGTCTACGTGGCACCGACTGTGGGTGATGTGCTGTTATGGGAAAGTTGGCTGCGGCACGAAGTGCCGATGAACATGGCCGAGGACGATCGGATCAGTGTGAGTTTCAATTATAAGTGGGACAGCTGACGCCCCACCTTCTTTTTGGAGCAAATCCTCTGGGGAGGTCTGGAGGAGCTAAGCCCCTCCATTGGATCGTGGTTAAAGGCCGTGAAAGCAAAGTCCTTAAGAGACCCAACCTTTGACTTTGCGCCAGACAGATTTCCCCTCAGGTACGTCAATGTCGGCACCGGCAACAACGTCGCTGCCTTTCAGTTCCGGCAGGCGCGCCCTCAAAATGCTGCTCGTCCGGCTGCACGGTGGCCTGCGCGGCCACCTCGGGTGTCATTTCCTCAAACACATCAAGCTTGGAGAGTGTCTCGAGGCCAGCTATTCCATCGCCATCAAGCCCATGAGATTCTTGAAACGTTTTCACGGCAGGGGCTGTTCTTGATCCGAAAACCCCGTCCGCCCCGATGCGAAGACCGACGTGAAGCTTTTTCACTGCAGCGCCGCGCGATCCTTTGCGCAAAAGTACCAATTGATGCAGACCCATAGCTGTAAATGTGTCGGGGCCCGCAATCCCGTCGATGGTCAGGCCGTTCGCAGATTGAAAATCACGCAAAGCTGTCTCGGTCCCGGGACCAAAATCACCGTCTGCGGTCACACCCAAACGTTCCCGAAGGCGCTTTACGGGCGCAGCCTCGAGGCCTTTTCTCAAAATAGATATTTTTATCCTTCGCTGTTTCAATGTACCGAGTCTATCTGCATTTCAGTGGCCTGTGCATGGGAAGGTTGCGGTAACTTTCCCCCTTGCGAAATCGCCCTGAAAACAAGGGTTGCCAAGGGCGTATTCCCCGCCTATACGCCCCCTCTACTGTCCACTCCACCGGGAACAGGGTCACGCTTTGTAGCGGCTCTCCGGTGATGTTGAAAAAGGAAGATCGGCGATGGACGCCAATGAACTGCGGGATAAGACCCCCGACCAGCTCCGTGATGAGCTTGCAAACCTCAAGAAAGAGGCCTTCAACCTCCGGTTTCAGCAGGCCACTGGCCAGCTAGAAAACACTTCGCGTATGCGCATCGTGCGCCGGAGTGCGGCACGGGTAAAGACCATTTTGAACCAGAAAGCGGCGGCTGCCGCTTCGGAGGCGTAAGATATGCCAAAAAGAATCCTCACAGGCACCGTCACCAGCGACGCAAACGCGCAGACCATTACCGTTTCGGTCGAACGCCGTTTCACGCATCCGGTCATGAAGAAAACCATCCGTAAGTCCAAGAAATACCGGGCTCACGATGAGGCAAACACATTTAAGACGGGCGATATGGTCCGTATTCAGGAATGCGCGCCAAAGTCGAAGACGAAACGTTGGGAAGTGCTGGCTGAATAAGGCTGCACTGCTCTAATTTTAGCGAAACCCTGGGGCCAATGACTGCAAAGCGGTCCCACAGGTCGGGAGAAACCAAATGATCCAGATGCAGACCAACCTGGATGTTGCTGACAACAGCGGCGCTCGCCGTGTTCAGTGCATCAAGGTGTTGGGTGGTTCCAAGCGTAGATACGCATCCGTCGGCGACGTTATTGTTGTCTCGGTAAAGGAAGCCATTCCTCGTGGTCGTGTGAAAAAGGGGGACGTGCGTAAAGCCGTCGTCGTTCGCACCGCCAAACAAGTGCGCCGTGAAGATGGTACCGCTATCCGTTTTGATAGCAATGCCGCGGTAATCCTCAACAACAACAACGAGCCGATCGGCACCCGTATCTTCGGGCCAGTTGTTCGCGAGCTGCGCGCAAAGAACTTCATGAAAATCATCTCGCTCGCCCCGGAGGTGCTGTAAGATGGCTGCTAAGCTTAAATCCGGCGACAAAGTCGTCGTCCTTGCTGGCAAGGACAAAGGCAAAGAAGGCTCGATCACTTCTATTGATCCGAAGGCTGGTAAGGCCGTGGTTGATGGTGTGAACATGGCGATTCGCCATACCAAGCAATCTCAGACCGATCAGGGTGGGCGTAAGCCGATCGCCGTGCCGGTCCCGCTTTCGAACCTGTCGATGGTAGACAGCAACGGTAAAGCAACGCGCGTCGGCTTCAAAGTGGAAGACGGCAAGAAAGTGCGTTTCGCCAAGACCACGGGAGACGTGATCTGATGCTTGATACAGCAACATACACCCCGCGCCTTCTGGCTGCTTATCGCGAGACAATTCGTCCTGCGATGAAGGAAGAGTTCTCTTACAAGAACGACATGCAAATCCCGCGTTTAGACAAGATTGTTCTGAACATTGGTGCTGGCGCTGAATCGGTCAAAGACTCCAAGAAAGCCAAGTCGGCTCAGGAAGATCTGACCAAGATCGCCGGTCAACAGGCCGTCATCACGAAGGCAAAGAAATCCATCGCTGGTTTCCGCGTTCGCGAAGATATGCCGCTGGGGACCAAGGTCACGCTGCGTGGCGACCGCATGTACGACTTTCTTGATCGCCTGATCACCATCGCCATGCCTCGCATCCGTGACTTCCGCGGCGTGAAGGGCTCATCGTTCGATGGTCGTGGCAACTACGCCATGGGCATGAAAGAGCACATCGTTTTCCCGGAAATCGACTTTGATAAAGTCGACGAGGTCTGGGGACTGGATATCATCATCTGCACCAACGCCAATACGGATGCAGAAGCCAAGGCGCTGTTGAAGCATTTCAACATGCCGTTCAACAGCTGAGCCTGGGAGAGATTTACAGATGGCAAAGAAAGCAATGATCGAACGCGAAAAGAAGCGTCAAGCACTGGTGGACAAGTATGCCACTAAGCGTGCTGCGCTGAAAGTAATCGCGAACGACGATAGCAAGCCGATGGAAGAGCGTTTTAAAGCGCGCCTCAAGCTTGCGAAACTGCCGCGCAACAGTTCGGCTACACGTCTTCACAACCGATGTCAGCTGACGGGGCGTCCACACGCCTATTACCGTAAGCTGAAAATGTCGCGGATCGCGCTGCGTGATCTTGGCTCTGCAGGCCAAGTTCCCGGCATGGTCAAGTCAAGCTGGTAAGGGGGTATTAAAAAATGAACGATCCTCTTGGTGATATGCTGACGCGCATTCGAAATGCGCAGTTGCGTGGTAAATCCACAACCCAGACGCCGGCCTCCAAGCTGCGCAAATGGGTTCTTGAAGTGCTGGCGGACGAAGGTTACATCCGCGGCTTCGAAGAGACGACCGGTAAGGATGGCCATCCGGCTATCGACATCAGCCTGAAGTACTACGAAGGCACTCCGGTTATTCGCGACCTCAAGCGCGTGTCGACCCCTGGTCGTCGTGTGTACATGGGCGTCAAAGACATTCCATCGGTCCGTCAGGGTCTGGGCGTGTCAATCGTGTCAACGCCGCAGGGCGTGATGTCGGATCAAGCAGCACGGTCAGCCAATATCGGCGGCGAAGTGCTCTGTACGGTCTTCTGAGGAGGGAACCATGTCTCGAATTGGGAAAAAACCGGTAGAGCTGCCATCGGGTGTAGAAGCATCCGTGTCGGGTCAGACCGTCACTGTCAAAGGCCCGAAAGGCCAGCGACAGTTTACTGCAACAGACGATGTGTCGATTTCGGTCGACGGCAACGTCGTCAAAATCGAACCGCGCGGCAGCTCCAAGCGCGCCAAACAACAGTGGGGCATGAGCCGCACTATGGTTGGCAACCTGGTCACTGGCGTATCGAATGGCTTCAAGAAGGAGCTTGAGATCAGCGGTGTTGGTTACAGGGCTCAGATGCAGGGAAATATCCTGAAGCTGAACCTTGGTTACAGCCACGATGTGAACTTCGAAGTGCCCGAGGGTGTGACAGTCACAGCCCCGAAGCTGACGGAAATTACCGTTGAAGGCATTGATCAGCAACTCGTCGGCCAAGTCGCGGCTAATATCCGCGAATGGCGTGCGCCCGAGCCCTACAAGGGCAAGGGTATCAGGTACAAAGACGAATATATCTTCCGTAAGGAAGGTAAGAAGAAGTAAGGACCGGACACATGGCACTTTCCAAAAGAGAGCTGTTCCAGAAGCGCCGCATGCGCGTCCGGAACAAACTTCGCAAAGTGAACGCGGGGCGCGTGCGCCTTTCGGTTCATCGTTCCAACAAGAACATCAGCGTCCAGCTGATCGACGATTTGGCCGGCACAACGCTTGCTTCTGCTTCGTCGCTTGAGAAGGACCTTGGTGTTGTTGGCAAGAACAACATTGAAGCGGCAACCAAAGTCGGCACGGCCATCGCGGAGCGCGCCAAAAAGGCGGGCGTCGAAGAGGCTTATTTCGACCGCGGCGGCTTCCTGTTCCACGGTAAGGTGAAGGCTCTGGCCAATGCCGCGCGTGAAGCAGGCCTGAAGATATAAAGCGTTTGGGCGGGGTTAATCCCCTGCCCTAAGTTCTGTGTAGGCTGGGGTTTGCCCCGGCATGCCGATGACCGGGGCCTTTTGGCACTTCGGTTGGACCAAGTGGCGCCACGGCGCAAAGATGGAATGAGGAGGCCAGCATGGCCAGAGATGACAACCGGGGTGGCAATCGCCGCAACCAACGCGACGAGACCCCAGAATTCGCTGACCGCCTGGTCGCGATTAACCGCGTTTCCAAGACCGTTAAGGGTGGCAAGCGCTTTGGCTTCGCAGCTCTCGTCGTCGTCGGCGATCAGAAGGGCCGCGTTGGTTTCGGCAAGGGTAAAGCGAAAGAAGTGCCCGAGGCGATCCGCAAAGCCACTGAGCAAGCCAAGCGCCAGTTGATCCGCGTGCCTCTGCGCGAAGGTCGCACGTTGCATCACGACATTGACGGTCGCCACGGTGCGGGCCGCGTTGTCATGCGTTCGGCCCCGACCGGTACTGGTATCATTGCTGGTGGTCCGATGCGTGCTGTGTTCGAGATGCTCGGCATTCAGGACGTTGTCGCCAAATCGCTGGGTTCGCAGAACCCTTACAACATGATCCGCGCCACAATTAACGGCCTGACAAAGCAGTCGAGCCCGCGCTCGGTTGCTCAGCGCCGTAGTAAGAAAGTCGCTGATATCCTGCCAAAGCGTGATCAAGCGCCCGCGGCTGCAGCTGAGACCGAGGAGGCCTGAAGCACATGGCAAAAACAATCGTCATAAAGCAGATCGGGTCTCCGATCCGTCGCCCACAAGACCAGCGTGCTACGCTAATCGGTCTCGGTCTTAACAAGATGCACAAGACTCGCGAACTTGAGGACACACCGTCCGTTCGCGGTATGGTTAACAAGATCCCGCATCTGGTAGAGATTATAGAGGAGCGCGGCTAACGCCGAACTTTTCCAAAGTATTTGGGGCTCCGACCGAAAGGTCGGAGCCTTTTCCATTTGTTTTCCTGGGCAATTTGCGCGGGGTTCCGACTTTGTCTCTGTTTTGCGGCGCCGTTCTGACGGCTGCCGCAAACGCCGGCGCCGACACCGTGGTGGCAAGTAACCTGCGTCAGACACGGGATGCGTCTCTCTGGCTTGCTCTGACTGGCGCGTGAGACAATCAGCGCGGGGCGCGGCTGGTTTCGCCAAAACGCATGATCCTGTTGTGTTCTGCGAATAGTTCGGGCCACTCTGCGCGAGACATTCAGACAAGAGCTGGCATATGCAGATATCCGAAATTGCAGACCTAGACCGGCATCCGATTGCGCACCCTGATTTCGGGGCCGCGTGTCACTCAGAACTGAACCGTGCTGGAGTTCTTGTCCTGTCTGACTTCATCCGACCTGGGGCGCTTGCAGCCATGCGGGCCGAGGCGGTTGCGGTCGCAGACAAAGCGTATTTCTGCACGCAACAGCATTCGGTTTATCTGACGCCTCCTGACGCGACTTTCCCGTCCGAACATCCCAAAAACTGCCTGGTGCAATCGTCGAAGGGCTGTATTTGCGACGACGAGATCGCGGCGGCCTCACCGATGCGGGCGCTTTACGACGCGGCTGTTTTCCGTGATTTTATCCGGTTTGTGACGGGGCAGGCGGAGCTGCATCCTTACGCGGACCCATTGTCGTCTATCAACATTCACTACGCAAACCGCGGACAGGAGCTTGGTTGGCATTTCGACAATTCGTCATTTGCTATTACGTTTTTGATCCAAAAGCCGGACGCAGGCAGTCGCTTTGAGTATATCCGAGATCTGCGCGACGCGGATTCAGGCGAGATGAATTTCGATGGTGTCGGTGCGCTTTTGGATGGTGATGTTAAGCCGGATGTCCTTGCGATTGAGCCGGGAGGGTTGGTGTTGTTTCGCGGGCGCAATTCCATTCACCGCGTGTCGCCGAATGAAAGTGACCGCACACGCATCCTCGCGGTTTTGGCTTACAACTCTGAGCCGGGTATCGAATTGTCGGAAAGCGCGCGGAAGACATTTTACGGACGGCTGTCATAGTCGACAGGTTAACTATGAGGGCCTTGAGGGTCGGGCGCGACCTTGCCGTTCTTTCGGTGGTCGCGGCCCTTTTTTGGCTTACCGCCCGATGCTGGCATCCGTTGTGAACAAATAGTCATCTTCCGCAGAGTGACACGCAAGGCAGCCTTGCTCGGCGCCCTTTGCGACGCGGCCCGCCAAAGACATGCCTGCTGGAGTCTTGTCGAGCGTGCCGTCAGGCAGATACTTCACCCAAAACCAGTTCTGATTGTCGGAATCGTACCCGTCTTCACGCTGGAACATCACGGTCAGCGCGGCAAGATGCGCGGCCGGATCGCCGATGACCTCGTCATAGGACACTTCTGCGGGTCCGTAGTTTCGCTTAACCACAAGCGCGCCGGTGTGACCGTTGATCGTGCCCTGTGTGTAGAACGTCTCAAGCATGGCTCCGTGCGGGTTGACGCCCTCATAGGGAAAGCCGTAAAGCGCGTTGTCGCCCGCAAGGCGGTCTGCTTCCATCAGGTCCCACAACAGCGCGGCATAGGCGGCGTCTTCGTCGGTTCCGAATTCCTGCGCCTGCACGCTTCCGGCCAGCGCAATGGCTCCGACGACTGTGGCAATTCCCAGTAATGCGTATTTCACGGTGTCCTCCCCTTTTTTGTTTGTGGGGCGATGATAGGACCAACCAAACCGCGCAATCTTCACTATTTCATCACCATTGCGTGCAAGAACTGTGATTGGCGCGAATGGATTGGATGGGGCAGTGTCGCGGTATGCACAAGTTCCTTGCACCATTTTTGCTACTGGCCATCGCCCCGGTTCAGGCAGTTGCCGACAGCGGTGCGGTCTGCGTTCAAAACAGCTCGGATACGGCGTGGACCTTTGTGGCCCATGCCGACGGTGGGATGCGGCGGGTTGAGACGCTGGCGCCGGGCGGCCTTTTGTGTTCGGCCGGTCAGGCGATGGGCACGGTCGCGGTCTTTGAGTCCAAGGAAGACCTTGAGGGGTGTTCGCTTCGTGTATCCCCGGGCAGTACGGCGCGACTTTTTGCGTTCCCAGGCGTTGATCTGTGTCGCTGGGAAAGCAGTTAGAACGCGCGTCGAGGACTTCATGCCCAAAACCGGAGTCGAAAACGCCACTTGATCCACCTCCCAACCCCGTCTATACGCCGCGCGTGGCCGCAAAATCGGCTGCGTAAACCTTATCAGAAATGCCGTGGTCGGCCGCTCCCGTCGCTGGGGGCCGCATCCGGCAAGGAGAAGCGACATGAAACTGAACGAACTCCGGGACAACCCCGGTGCAACAAAGAAGCGCAAGCGCGTTGGCCGTGGTCCGGGTTCCGGAACTGGTAAAACCGCAGGACGTGGTATCAAAGGTCAAAAATCGCGTTCGGGCGTGGCTATCAATGGCTACGAAGGCGGCCAGATGCCGCTCTACCAGCGTTTGCCAAAGCGCGGCTTTTCCAAACCGAACCGCAAGGCATATTCTGTTGTGAACCTTGGTCTGATCCAAAAATTCATCGACGAAAAGAAGATCGACGCCAAGAAGGACATCACCGAAGAGGCCCTGATCGAAAGCGGTCTTATCCGCCGTAGAAAAGACGGTATCCGCGTTCTCGCCAAGGGTGAGTTCACCACTAAAGCGACGATTGCAGTCACCGGTGCGTCCAAGGCCGCGGTTGCTATGGTTGAAAAAGCGGGCGGATCACTGACAATCACATCCGCGTCGGCGGCTGAGTAACGACTTGTGAGCGGCGCCCGCGCCGCTTACATATCCCACAGGTTTTCCAGCGCCGCCGACCGGGAACCGGTTTGGCGGCGCTTTTATTGAAGAGAGACACGTATGGCATCCGCAGCAGAGCAAATGGCAGCCAACGTCAGCTGGTCAACGCTTGGAAAAGCGACCGAGTTGAGGCAACGCCTGCTTTTCACCATCGGCCTTCTGATCGTTTATCGTGTCGGGACATACATCCCGGTCCCGGGTATCGACGGGCAGGCGCTTCGTGACTTCATGGAACAAGCCGCAGGCGGGATCGCTGGCGTTTTGGGCATGTTTACGGGCGGCGCGCTTAGCCGGATGGGTATTTTTGCTCTGGGCATTATGCCGTATATTTCGGCGTCGATTATCGTTCAGCTTTTGTCCTCGATGTGGGCTCCGCTTCAGCAATTGAAGAAGGAAGGCGAGAGCGGCCGGCGCAAGATTACGCAATATACGCGCTATGGCACGGTCTTTCTGGCCACAGTGCAGGCTTATGGCCTGGCGGTTTCGATGCAGGCCGGCGGGCTTGTGACAAGCCCGGGTTGGTTCTTTATCTCGTCGACGATCATCACGCTGGTTGGCGGTACGATGTTCCTGATGTGGCTGGGTGAGCAGATCACCGCGCGCGGCGTTGGCAAAGGTATTTCGCTGATAATTTATGTGGGCATCATCGCCGAATTGCCTGGCGCGTTGGCGCAGTTCTTTGCGCAGGGACGCTCGGGGGCGATCTCGTCGGCTGTGATCCTTGGTGTTATTGTGATGCTTGTGGCGACGCTTGTCTTCGTGGTTTTCATGGAGCGCAGTCTGCGAAAAATTCACATTCAGTATCCGCGACGCCAGGTTGGCATGAAGGTCTATGACGGTGGGTCATCGCACCTGCCGATCAAGGTCAACCCCGCAGGCGTTATTCCGGCTATCTTTGCATCGTCGCTTTTGCTGTTGCCGACCACATTGTCGACCTTCTCAGGCGGCAACGCGGGGCCTGTGATGAGCTGGATACTTGCTTACTTTGGCCCCGGACAGCCGCTGTACCTGTTGTTCTTCGGTGGCATGATCATGTTCTTCACTTACTTTTACACCTTCAACGTGGCCTTCAAGCCCGAGGACGTGGCCGAGAACCTGAAAAACCAGAACGGCTTTATTCCGGGCATCCGTCCGGGTAAAAAAACCGAGGAATACCTTGAATACGTTGTGAATCGGATCCTTGTGATGGGCGCCGGTTATCTGGCTCTTGTTTGTTTGATGCCCGAGATTATCCGCACGAACCTGGCCATTACGGCCTATTTTGGCGGAACCTCGATCCTGATTATTGTGTCTGTGGGTATGGACTTTATTCAACAGGTCCAGTCTCATCTTCTAGCCCATCAATACGAAGGGCTTATTGAGAAGTCTCAGCTGCGCGGCAAAAAGCGCGGTGGGAAGACACGGGGGACAACTAAGAGATGAACATAATCCTGCTCGGGCCACCGGGTGCTGGCAAAGGCACCCAAGCCCGCAAGCTGGTTGACGGCCGGAACATGATCCAGCTGTCAACGGGCGATATGCTGCGCGATGCGCGGTCTTCGGGAACGGCTATGGGCCAGAAAGTGGCCGCGATCATGGATGCGGGCGAGCTTGTTACCGACGAGATTGTCATCGGTCTGATCGAGGAAAAGCTTGAAGGCGACCACGGTGGCGGTTTCATCTTTGATGGCTTCCCCCGGACCTTGGAGCAGGCTGACGCGTTGAACCACATCCTCGCAAAGCACGATGCGTCGCTGTCGCACGTTGTTGCAATGGAAGTGAACGACAAGGCGCTGGTACAACGCATCACGGCGCGTTCGACCTGCGGCAATTGCGGTGAAGTCTACAACGATATTACAAAGCCCATTCCCGCGGATGAGAAATGCGTGAACTGCGGCGGCTCTGACTTTAAGCGCCGCGCGGATGACAACGAAGAGTCGCTGCGCACACGATTGATGGAATACTACAAAAAGACATCACCGTTGATCGGCTACTATCACGCAAAGGGCCAGTTGGTCTGGGTTCCGGGATTGGGCGAGATTGATGATGTCGCGGCGGGGATTGCGGACGTTTTGGACGGCTAGCGACGATGTCGCTGGGCGCACCACACTCTTTGCTCGTGTGCCAGCCTGCGTTGTTGTCAGTCTATTAACCGAGGCGGGGGTTTGTAGAAGAGCTTTACGCTCTGCACTCCGATCAATTTGCTTTTCGTCAAAGTCCTGGCTGGTAGCCATTCGAAGAAAGCGATGGGATAGTATATTCTCTTGAAGACTGGCGTCCGATCGCGCGGCTTGGCGATTTCCCAAAAAAGTCATTTCAACGACTGAAACTGGTGGCGGCGCGGGCATGATACGGATCGACATATCCAGAATAGACGATCGCGCGCAAATGTCTGTGTCTGGGTATGCGAATAGAATGCTCGGAGCAATTCCCTGTCTTGTTTCAAGGGTCGTGTGGTCCGACATGATCGGGCTTCCTGAGAGCGAGCGCCGCGAATTGATCGACAGTTGTTTGGCCGCATAGCAAGTCTGTTTCATGTCTTTTGGATCAGCCTTTGTGCGATGGCTAGAATGGGGCCGAACGCCCTTGACCCCAAGCCCGCAACGCCCTAGATACCGCCATCTCGTAAGAGAATCGGTTAACCACGCAGGGGTCGCTCCCCGCTGGAAAACCACCCCGATCGTATCGCAAGCCCGCGGCCGCAACGCCTCGGGCTTACGTTGTGAAAAAAGGGCCCGGTATTACGGGCTCGCAACGAAAAGGAAGACCAAACGTGGCACGTATTGCCGGCGTAAACATCCCGACTGCAAAGCGGGTTCCAATCGCCCTTACCTATATCACCGGAATTGGCCCTTCGTCCGCGAGGTCAATCTGTGAAGCCGTTAAAATCGACGGGACACGTCGCGTAAATGAACTTTCGGACGCCGAAGTACTGGCCATCCGCGAGCACATCGACGCGAACTTCACCGTCGAAGGCGATCTGCGCCGTGAAACGCAGATGAACGTCAAGCGCCTGATGGACCTTGGTTGTTACCGTGGCCTTCGCCACCGTCGTAGCTTGCCGGTTCGCGGTCAGCGTACTCACACAAATGCTCGAACCCGCAAAGGCCCCGCAAAGGCCATTGCTGGCAAGAAGAAATAAGGGAGGGTTTGACCAATGGCACGTGAACGTCGCGTCAAGAAGAAGGTCTCCAAGAACATCGCCACCGGCGTTGCTCATGTGAACTCGTCCTTCAACAACACCAAGATCCTGATCTCGGACGTGCAAGGCAATGCGATTGCTTGGTCGTCGGCAGGCACCTGTGGCTTTAAAGGCTCGCGGAAATCGACACCTTATGCCGCTCAGATGGCTGCCGAAGATGTGGGCAAGAAGGCACAGGAACACGGCGTTCGCACGCTGGAAGTCGAAGTGCAGGGCCCCGGTTCGGGTCGTGAGTCGGCGCTTCGTGCGCTTGCTGCTGTCGGTTTCAACATCACGTCGATCCGTGATGTGACGCCGATCGCCCACAACGGCTGCCGCCCACCAAAGCGCCGCCGCGTTTAAGGCATACTGAATACCTGTCGGGTCGCGGCTTTCCGAGGCCCGGCGTCGTCATTTTGACCCTCGGGGCGTCTGCTGTCTTGGACATGGGCCGCGGACCGGAATTGAGGAGACCCACATGATCCATAAGAACTGGCAAGAATTGATTAAGCCGATGCAGCTTGAGGTGAAGCCGGGCAATGACCCTGCGCGCATTGCGACTGTTATTGCAGAACCGCTTGAGCGTGGCTTCGGCCTGACGCTTGGCAACGCACTACGCCGCGTGTTGATGTCGTCGCTTCAGGGCGCGGCCATCACTAGCGTTCAGATCGATAACGTTCTGCACGAGTTTTCAAGCGTTGCTGGTGTGCGTGAAGACGTCACCGACATCGTATTGAACCTTAAAGGCGTCGCGATCCGCATGGAAGTCGAAGGCCCAAAGCGTCTTTCTATTTCTGCAAAGGGTGCACAGGTTGTCACTGCTGGTGACATCACTGAAACCGCCGGTATCGAGATCCTGAATAAGGATCATGTGATCTGCCACCTTGATGACGGCGCTGATCTGTTTATCGAGCTGACGGTAAACATCGGTAAAGGCTATGTCGCTGCAGACAAGAACCGCCCGGAAGATGCGCCAATTGGCCTGATCCCGATCGATGCGATTTATTCGCCGGTTAAGCGGGTCTCGTATGACGTTCAGCCGACGCGTGAAGGTCAGGTTCTGGATTACGACAAGCTGACGCTGAAGCTTGAAACAGATGGTTCCGTGACGCCTGACGATGCCGTGGCTTATGCTGCGCGCATTCTTCAGGATCAGCTGTCGATCTTCGTGAACTTCGACGAGCCAGAATCGGCCCGTACCGAAAGCGACGACGACGGCCTTGAGTTCAACCCGCTCCTTCTCAAGAAGGTCGACGAGTTGGAACTGTCGGTCCGTTCGGCAAACTGCCTGAAGAACGACAATATCGTCTACATCGGCGATCTCATCCAGAAGACCGAAGCAGAAATGCTGCGTACGCCGAACTTTGGCCGCAAGTCGCTGAATGAGATCAAAGAAGTGCTGTCCGGAATGGGTCTGCACCTTGGCATGGATGTCGAGGAATGGCCGCCGGAGAACATTGAAGATCTGGCCAAGAAATTCGAAGACCAGTTCTAAGAAAAAGCCAAGGCCGCGAACGCCTGTAGCGACGTAGTACCGATGTATTACCGACGTGACACAGGTGCGCGGCCTTGGCCCTGACGACCGGGCATTCGCCCCAAGGAGAGTCAGTGACACGCATCGCTGGCCAGACAAAGCATAACAGCCCGTAGAGGGCACATATTGGAGTAAGACACATGCGTCACGCACGAGGTTACCGCCGCCTGAATCGTACCCATGAGCACCGCAAGGCCCTTTTTGCGAACATGGCTGGCTCACTTATTGAACACGAACAGATCAAAACGACTTTGCCAAAGGCAAAGGAACTGCAGCGGATCATCGACAAGCTGATCACGCTCGGAAAACGTGGCGATCTCCACGCCCGCCGTCAGGCTGGGTCCCAACTGAAGCAGGACGCGTATGTCGCGAAACTGTTTGATGTACTTGGCCCACGCTACGCCGAGCGCCAGGGCGGTTATGCCCGCGTGCTGAAAGCGGGCTTCCGGTATGGTGACATGGCGCCAATGGCGATCATCGAGCTTGTAGACCGCGACGTAGACGCCAAAGGCGCGGGCGATCGCGCGCGTCTTGCAGAAGAAGACGCCGCAGAAGGTTAAAAACAGATACGGATATGTCGTGAAGGGCTGCCAGTGGCGGCCCTTTTTTATGTCAGTTGACGCAACGTCGCTTTGCACTGCTGTTTGAGAGTGTTTCTAGACCTGTGCTAAGCGAATTACCGGTTCGTAACTCACTGAAAGTAAGGAAGTGTTCCTGGTCCTGTTTGATGGCCTTGGGAACTGCGGACATCAGGTCAGTCCATAAAGATAGTTTGGTCATCGCCGTTACTTCGATGAATGGTGATGCTAGATTTACAATCTAGGGTTGACCGATCTGCGAACAACCTGTCTAAATTGACAAGCCTGATACGGCCTCGCTTTGAGACACTTGTAAGGTGGGCATTGACCATCAGACGGCGCAGGGGTGCGGGTGAAAAAGTAGCGGTGACTGTCTATATGCGGCGCGATAACGACTCTTACGAAACCCTGCAAAAGGTACCGGTCACGACTGGCGCCCGACGTCCGGGTCTTGAAGATGGATTTGAGGCGCTGGGACGGATATCGCCGAAAGGCTTTTCTGCAGGACTCCACATCCGATTTGCGTCGCCGGTGCTCTATATGCGGACGTACGATGAAGCGTGGACTAAAGTATATGACGAGAATGCGTATGCCTTGCGTGATCCGCTTGTTTTCTGGGGGCTGGGTGGCAAGGGTTCTACGCGTTGGAGCGCGATCCGACTTCCGGATCCCTTCAATATTCTCGGCCAGGCCCGCGAACACGGGTTAATCTATGGGGCTGTGGTGTCGCACGGGCCGATTACGTCGCGTACGATCGTTGGCATTGCCAGAGACGATCGGGAGTTTACCGACGAAGAAATCGCTGACATCGTAAAAATCGTAGAAGATTTGCACAGTGCTGCTGCACCCCCGACGGAGTTAACGCGCGCACAGAAAGAAGCGCTGCGTTTGTTAGCTGATGGGGACCGGCATACTGCCGCGGCAACAAAACTCGGGATTTCTGAGAGTGCATTCAAGGCCAGACTTCAATCGGTACGCGTCCGGTTGGGGGCACGTACGATGGCTCAGGCACTTAAGAAGGCTCGGGAATACCAACTGCTCTAAGTGGAACTCGTTTCCTATCAGGTTTTTTTTACCAACCCTGACTGGAGGCACTTCCAATGCAAGTCACTACTCTCTCTTTCGACAATATGCATAACCACGGCGAGCTTTTCGCGAACATGCTTCGCGCGCGTCATAAGACTTTCATCGAGCACAAGAACTGGGATCTGCCGCAAGCCGACGGCATGGAATATGACCAGTATGACACGCCTGCTAGCCGCTGGGTGGCGGTGCACGAGCTTGGTGAGGTTCTTGCAGGGGTGCGTCTGACGCCGACCACGGCACGATGTGGCATCTATTCTTATATGATACGGGATGCGCAGAACGGCCTTCTGGACAGTCTGCCAAAGGACCTGCTGTTCGAGGAAGCCCCGGTTGCGACTCACATCTGGGAATCAAGTCGTGTGTTTGTATCCGAAGCCGTGCCGGCAAAGCTGCGGCTTCGGGTTCAGTGCGCGCTGATTGACGAGATGGTGCGGTCTGCGCGGACTTTCGGGGCCACGTCCTTGGTTGGCATCGTCCCAGAGCACGCGCCGCGCCTGGCCCGTCGTACCGGAATTGACTGCCAGCCTGCGGGCCGTGTGATCGAAACGGACGATGGCGATCGGAGCGTGTGTATCAACATTGCGCTGGCATCGAAGCTGCACTAGGTAAATTGGCCTTTTCGCTGGCGCGGTGGGGGCGTAGCCTTCACCCGTATGGCAGACTTGTTTGATACCTCTTCCTCCAAGACGGAGGACAGCTCCCTGCGGCCAATGGCCGACCGGCTTAGGCCTGCGGTGCTGTCCGATGTCATTGGTCAGGATCATTTGCTCGGCTCCGAAGGGCCGCTGGGCGCTATGCTTGCGTCCGGGCAGTTGTCTTCGCTGATCCTTTGGGGCCCTCCGGGTGTCGGGAAAACAACCATTGCGCGGCTTCTGGCGGACGCGACGGATATGAGTTTTATCCAGATCAGCGCGATCTTTACTGGCGTGGCCGATCTAAAAAAGGTCTTTGAGGCCGCAAGGATCCGGAGTGGAAACGGGCAGGGGACGTTGTTGTTCGTGGACGAGATCCACCGTTTCAACAAAGCGCAGCAAGACGGGTTTTTGCCTTACATGGAGGACGGAACGATTCTTCTTGTCGGGGCGACGACTGAAAACCCGTCCTTTGAGTTGAACGCAGCCCTCTTAAGCCGGTCGCAAGTACTGGTGCTTGAGCGGTTGACCTTGGCATCGCTCGAATTGTTGGCACAGCGAGCAGAGCGGGAGGGGGTGCGCAAGCTTCCTCTGGATGGTCTGGCGCGCGACGCGCTTCTTGAGATGGCGGATGGCGACGGACGCGCTTTGTTGAATTTAATCGAACAGGTTTTGTCGTGGCCTGACACCGGCACGTTGGGGACGGAGGCCCTTACCAAGCGTCTGATGCGACGGGCCGCCCAATACGACAAGTCAGGGGATGCCCATTACAATCTGATCTCGGCCTTGCACAAATCGGTACGCGGGTCCGACCCTGATGCTGCACTTTACTGGTTCGCCCGCATGCTAGAGGGCGGCGAGGACCCGCGGTATCTGGCGCGTCGCATCACGCGAATGGCAGTCGAGGACATCGGACTTGCTGAACCGCAGGCGCAAGCGATCTGCATTGAGGCGTGGGAAACGTATGAGCGACTTGGCTCGCCCGAGGGTGAGCTGGCGCTGGCGCAGGCGGTGACGTATCTGGCGCTCGCTCCGAAATCGAACGCTTTATATACCGCCTACAAGGCGGCGCGGGCTGCGGCGAAGCAAACGGGTTCGGAACCACCGCCAAAGCACATCCTGAATGCGCCAACGTCGATGATGAAGGATCAGGGCTATGGGGCCGGCTATGCCTATGATCATGACGCCGAGGACGGGTTCTCTGGACAGAACTACTTCCCCGAAAACATGAAGCGGGGAGTGTATTATCAACCCGTCGAGCGCGGATTTGAGCGGGAGCTGAAACGGCGGTTGGATTACTTCGTGAAACTGAGGTCAAAACGCAGCGAGAGTTGACAATGCGCGGCCCAAGGGCGACAGCACGCGCCATGTTGGGACATTTTCTATCTGTCGGCTTGGGCGGCGCTTTAGGCGCCATGACCCGCTATGGGGTGGGGCTTGCTATTGTGCGGGCTGTTGGTCATGGCTTTCCGGTCGCTATCTTGACGGTGAATGTCGTTGGCTCATTCTTAATGGGCGTGTTCGTCGTCGTCGCTGCGCAGCGCGGGCTAACGTGGATGTCGCCCCTGGTGATGACAGGCTTCCTTGGCGGCTTTACGACGTTCTCGGCGTTCTCGCTGGAGGCGGTAGCGCTTTATGAACGCGGTGAAATAGGGCAGGCGGCGCTTTATGTCGGTTTGTCGGTGGTTCTGTCGATTGGCGGACTAATTGTCGGCCTTTGGGTCGCGCGGAGTTTGATAACATGAGTGCTGTTCAGACACTAACAGTTGCAATTGACGATGCGGACCAACGGCTTGATCGCTGGTTCCGGCGGCTGTTTCCGCATGTGCAACAGGGCCGGATTGAAAAGTTGTGCCGCAAGGGCGAGATCCGTGTCGATGGGGGCCGGGTTAAGGCTTCTACACGGCTTGAAGCTGGACAGACGGTCCGTATACCTCCTTTGCCCGATACCGCCGCGCCGGTCATTGTGCGCTCGAGCGTTTCGGATGCTGACGCTGAAATGATTCAGGATTGCGTGATCTGGCGCGACGAGCATCTGATTGCGATTAACAAACCGCCGGGACTGCCAAGTCAGGGCGGCAGCAAACAGACGCGGCATGTCGATGGCATGGGGGACGCGCTTCGCTTCGGGTCTGATGAAAAGCCACGGCTGGTCCACAGGTTGGATAAAGACACGTCCGGGATTTTGCTGTTGGCGCGGACGCGTATGGCCGCATCGGCGCTGTCGGAGGCGTTCCGGTCGCATGAAACGCGCAAGATTTATTGGGCAGCCGTCGCGGGCGTGCCTCATCCGTTGATGGGCACCGTGCGCTACGGTTTGGTCAAGGCGCCGGGGCATGGGTCTGGGGGCGAGGGCGAGAAGATGCGGTGTATCCACCCGCGTGAAATCGAAAACACGCCGGGTGCAAAACGGGCAACGACGGATTACTCGGTACTGGCGTCTTTAGCCAAGCGCGTGAGCTGGATGGCGTTGGTACCGATCACCGGGCGGACGCATCAGCTTCGCGCGCATATGGCCGAGCTTGGACATCCAATCATTGGGGATGGAAAGTATGGCGGGTCCGCGCAAGAGAATTTGGGCGATGGCTGGGGAGCACAATTGGGCGGAGAAATCAGTCGAAAGCTTCATCTGCACGCCCGTTACCTAAATCTTAAGCATCCAATAACGGGAAAACAGTTGGCTTTGACCGCCCCGCTGTCCGAGCATATTGCGCGCACCTGGGAGATGTTGGATTGGCGCGCCGAAGATGTTCCGGTTGATCCGTTTGACGAGGATGAGCTTTGAGTGACTGGGCGCTAAAACGGTTTTGGGAGGTCGTCGAAGTCGTCCCAGCTGACAACGGCTTCACCGTAACGCTTGACGGGCGCAACGTTCGGACCCCTGGCAAAGCGTTGTTGGTGGTTCCGACTGAAGAGATGGCCGGCAAGATAGCGACGGAATGGGAGGCGCAACAAGATCGCGTAGACCCGAGGGTTATGCCTTGGACGCGGTCTGCAAACTCGGCCATCGACAAGCTTTCCGTTCAGCGTTCCGAGGTTGAAAATCACTTGATTGGCTATGCTGGTACAGATCTAGTTTGCTACCGGGCCGATGGGCCTGTTGGATTGGTCGAGCGGCAGATCGCTGCCTGGGACCCGATTCTTGATTGGGCAGAGAAGCGCTACGGCCTGCGCCTTCTGGTGACCCCCGGTGTGATGCCGGTGTCTCAGGATGCCGGATCCCTTGCGGTATTAAGTAACGTCATGTCGTCGATGAACAATTTCGCGATTACGGGCTTTCATGATCTTGTAACCCTTTCGGGGTCGTATGTTATTGCCCTGTCGGTGGTCGAAAATGCTCACAATCCCCATGCCGCGTGGAATCTTTCACGCATAGATGAGGACTGGCAGATCGAGCAATGGGGCCGCGACGAGGACGCTGATACACAGGCGGAAACCAAGCGTGAGGCCTTCCTTCACGCGGCACGTTT
>NZ_CALJXO010000346.1:0-5117 GCF_937988555.1 uncultured Boseongicola sp.
AGAACACCGCTCAATGACGCCAATCTCATGGGACCGGCACTCGCCCCACCCAAACTCCATTTCAATCCTGATCCGAACTTTCACACCAAATCCTCCTGCAACAAAGCCAACAGGATAGACCGAGATCAATTCAAGTCCCCAGAGTTTTTCCACTCCCCAACGCGACATTGGGTATGCAATGAAGTCATTTCTGTTTCGCTATCCACCACTGTGGTTCCCAGCATTAGGAGCGGGTGGTATCTGTGTGGTATGCTCTAGCAGCCGTTCGGCTGACATCGTACCAAAGACAAATACCGGACAGCGAGCTACTTCGATCAGTCGGTGCAGCTTTTCGGCTGTGTGTACCGGGCCACGCGACAGATCCACAAGCACGGCCTGCGCATTGAGCCGGGCCAATTGGCCGAGAGCCTCATCAAGTGTTGCACAGTTCTGGCTAGGTGATGTCTTGGTTTCTGATGCCCGATGCGACGTCTCGCTCACTGTCAGCACGACCTTTTCAGTCGCTAAGTGCGCAGACAACAGCTTTGACATGTCCCTCATCGGGCTGTCTACAGAAGTTGACGATTCCAACAAGACAACCTTTCCGGCGACGGGATGCACATTGCGATGTGCAAAAACCATTATGTCCCAAGACATTGCCATGTGCAGGCCAGTTTGGATGAGGTCTCCGGTATCACGCTCGAACGTCCAGGGCGCGCCCGCATCATCGGCCAGCCGGGCCAAGGATTGCTTGAACGCCCTTGCGTCAGCCTCAATCAATGTGCGGATTTGCGAAAGGGTCGGGGCCAGCGCAACCGTGCCACTTGGCATGACAATCCGCTGGTTTGGAAGGGCGCAGATTGCGAGCGAAGCCGTGTCGTCTACAAAGATCCCACCGATGCTGGGATGCCATTTATCGATCAATCGGCTGAGAAGATGTAACGCCGCTCTGGCGTCGACAAATGAGCTCGCCCCAACGAGAATTCGGGTACCGCTGGCGGGAGGACCGGTCATTTCCGATCATTCTGATTGTTGTCTTGGTCTGTGCGTGCGCCAAAGCGTCTGCGCGTCTCGGCAAACTTATGTAGCTGCGCTTCCACGAGGGCGTTGATGCTTCCTTCTGGGAACGCGCCACTTCGATTTCGCCGTCCGGCGTTCCGACCGGTCAGTATTTCGATGCCCTGATCAATCGTTTTGACAGGAATAACTCTGAATTTTCCGGCATTGGCTGCCTCAACAACATCGGGCCGCAACATCAGATGGTTGATGTTGGACGCGGGAATCAAAACGCCATGCTCACCCGTCAACCGACGTGCCTTACACAGATCAAAGAACCCTTCGATCTTTTCGTTTACGCCGCCAATCGCCTGAACTTCACCATTCTGGTTCACGGACCCCGTGACCGCGAGACCTTGACGGATCGGGACACCTGACAGTGCGGACAACAGCGCATATAGTTCTGTGGAGGAGGCACTGTCGCCATCGACGCCGCCATAGCTTTGTTCAAACACCAGACTGGCGTGCAGCGACACCGGCACATCCAGCGCATAATTGGCGGCCAGATAAGCGCCCAAAATCAATACCCCCTTTGAATGGAGCGGACCACCAAGTTCGACCTCGCGTTCAATGTCGATCAGTTTTCCAGATCCCATGCGGACACGCGCGGTGATCCGCGATGGTCTGCCAAAATGATGGTGACCAATCCCGATCACCGACAATCCGTTTACCTGCCCGATGGCGTCACCGGCGGTGTCGATCAGAATGGTCTTGCGCGTGACGGCCTCTAGCATACGATCCTTGATGCGTGAGGCACGTCGATTCGCTTCTTGAATGGCGTGGTGCACGTGTTCGTCTGACACAAGCTTCCGCTTGGCCTTGCCAGCATAATGATCCGCCTCGCGCATTACATCGGCAAGCATCCCGATTTGCAGTGTGAATTTCTTTGAATCGTCGGCCAGCCGAACAGCGTGGTCTAGCAATGCCGCAACGGCCTTTGCGGTAAGGGGCCGCAGTTTCTGTTTGCTGGCATAAGAGCCGATGGTTCGCGCCAAAAGCCGGGTATTTTTCGCGGAACGGTCCAGATCATCTTCGAAATCAGCCTGAAGCTTGAATAGCACACCGAACTCCGGGTCCAGCAAAAGCAGCAACATGTGCAACCTGCGATCCCCTATCAAAACAATGCGGATATCAAGCGGTATCGGGTCAGGTTCCAGCGTGATGGTTGACGCCAAACTCAGCCGGTCAGCCAATGAAGTGATGGTAATGGACTGGCCTTGAAGGCAGCGCTTGAGTGCGTCCCAGGCAAACGGTTCCGTCAGAAGCCGGTGCGCGTCCAGAACCAGATATCCGCCGTTCGCACGATGCAAGGCACCCGGCTTGATCAAGGTGAAATTGGTCGCCAGCGTGCCCATCTCGGAGACATGTTCGATCCTGCCAGTCAGATTGTTGAGCGAAGGCAGGTCTTCTATGACCACAGGTGCGGCAGTTTCCGCCACATCATGAGTGACCATGATGTTAATGCTGTAGCGGTCGAAGTGAGGATCACGATGATACTTCCGGATTGCTTCGGGAAAGGGGCCGTTATTCGAGTTGCCTTTCGAAAGCAGAAAGAGTTCGGCGTTTGAGATCATGTCCTGCCGTACCTGTTCCAGGTAGTTGGCGATGTCGGCATTTTGTGAGAAACCTTTGGCAACTTCCCCTACGCGGAGTGTCACGACACGTTCCGCCATCGAAGCATGTAATGCTTCGATGTGTTGTCGATGTTCCTTTTGCAATTGCGGTCCGTGTTTGAGAACTTGGGAAAGATGCTCTTGCAGGCGCTCGATTTTCGCGTCGATTTCTTCCTTGCGTTCTGGCGGCAGCGCTTTGTAGACTTCAGGTTTAATCGGTTTGCCATCGACCAAAGCCGCCAGCATGAAGCCCATTGGTGTCCTCAGAAGTGCAACGTCTTCTTCTTTGACTTTCTCGGCGAATTCCGCGATCGGCTCTTCGTGCCGCTGGCCAAACTCTTCCTCGATCGCGCGCCTTTGGGTCTGGTATTCTTCCGACTCGAAAAGTGCCGGAATTTCATTTGCCAGATCATCGACAAGATCTTGCATTGCGGATCGCAAAGTGCCTGCTAGTCCTGCTGGCAAACTCATTGCGTTAGGTTTGTGCGGCGCATCGAAGTTGTTGATATAGACCCAGTCGCATGGCGTTGGTCGCGACGAGGCGGCCTTTGCGAGCAGCTTTGAAACAGTGGTATGTCGTCCTGTCCCCTCATGTCCCAGTACGTAAAGATTAAAGTCTTTGTGGCCGATGTCAGCCGAAAGGCGGATTGCATCCATTGCGCGATCCTGACCGACAAGGTCATGCTGAACCGAAAGGGCTTTTGTATTCTCAAATCCAAGGGTCTTCGGATCACATGCCGGGCGCATCTTCTGGGGCTTTAGCCCATCAGGAAGAGTTCGTTTGTCTTGCGCAACCTTCGCCAAAGCCAATGCTCCGAATGTAGTTTTTGATGTTCCGAGAGAGCTTTTTTACTCTCTGATTAAATCGGCGATCCCAGAAGATTTCACACGTAACGCTTACAACTCGCTAGGTCCTCAAAGGATCGCCAAAGTAGGTCAGACCGGATCAGGAGATCTGAATCTGGTCGACTACTTTTGTAACGCCAGGCGCAGACCATGCGGCATCCTCAGCCAGCTTTCGCTCGTACCAGGCTTTGACATGCCCTTTCAGAGTGACCTTGCCATCGATGACATCCACGTTGATTTTCGAAGACTCAAGCGTAGCGCTACGATGCAATGCCTCCGAGATCTTGCGTTTCACGTCCACTGATGAGGCATGTGGCCGAATGGCGATCGAGTTTATCACACCGGTTACCCCGCGCAGACGCGAGACGTAATCCCGGGCATCAGTACGTTGATATTGCCAATCCACATCGCCGGATAGTGTCACGCGGCCATTCTTAACCTCGGCTTTTATGTCGTATTTCCGGAAGGTCGTGTTCCACTCGCAAAGATGGGCGATACGCTCGGCAATATCCTTATCGTCAATCTGGGTATCGGAGGAGTATTTGATCTTGATCTCTTCAACCACCGCATGCACGCCCTTGACGCGCTTCGCGGCTTTGATCACCGCAAGCTCTTCGTAGTAACTGTGAACGGTTCCATGCAGGGTCACAGCCCCGTCCTTCACGGTGACGCCAATGTCGGTTGATTCAACTTTTGGGTCGAAATCGATTTCTTCCAGAATGTCGTTTCTAATCAGTTCGTCACTTCGCATTATGATTCTCCCGTTTGAGGTTCCTTCTCTTTCAAAAAAATCGCATAAAAGTAGCGGGGGCGATTGATCTTTATCAATTAGCGTCGGGGATCCTGATACGGTCCTACACCGGCCCTTGCGGAACAGCCTTGGCGCACTCGCGGCAAAGCAACGCGAAGGGTACCGCATCAAGGCTGGCATCCGCGATGTCCTGCCCACATTTGGTGCAAATCCCATAGGTACCCTTTTCGATACGGGTAAGCGCGGCATTCAGCAGGCCGATTTCCTTCAGTCCAGCGCGACCAACGCTCTCAAGTACCTCGTCATCTTCCAGTTCGATCGCCTGGTCTTCGAGATCCGGATCTGCCGGTTCATCAAGGCGCTGCCTCGATCTTCTCCAGCCGGCCTTGTAATTCTGCCAAGCGTGTCTGAATTTTTTTCCGATAGTCTTTCGTGTTCATCTGTCCCGTTCCTGATTGCAGATTGAAATCCATGTAGAACTGGCCCTAGCGAAAAGCGCTGCTTAACCAACAATCCGCCATATGCCGTCAGGTTGAAGACAGGCGATCCCGACTCCAATCGCTCGCCGTCCGTCGACGGTGATGGTTTGTTGGTACTCTCGGCAATATCGGCCTGAGGCGGCGATGCCATCACGCAATAGTGTGACGGTCCCGAAGTTTCCCGACTGTGCATTGTTCCAGCGGATCGTGTCGCCAATCTCCGCGCTATGTGCAACGCGGATCGCTTAATTCGGGTCGTGTTGCATAGATCGACTGCAACTCGGAACGCGGCCTTTCCGAGACGGAATTCAGGCGGTGCGTTCAAAACCTGGGCGGCCAAGTCCAGTCATCCGGTTGAGAACCCGGACGCCAATCTTAGCCTCTGTTTTCTGA
>NZ_CALJXO010000347.1:0-5254 GCF_937988555.1 uncultured Boseongicola sp.
GAGGCGCTGGATGAGGCGGCGACAATCGAGGTGCTGGAGTTCTACAAAGCCATCGCCGAAGCTTCGCCTCCAGGTGATCTGTATTGGGATCAATCCCGCAGCCTGTACTTCAGTGGAAATGCCGCGATGATCATCTGGTCACCGTTCATTCTGGATGAGCTGGCAGGTCTGCGTGACAGCGCCCCGCCAACGATCAACGATGATCCAACGTCTCGTGATCTTGCCGCAGCCACGGGAATTGTGACGAACTTTTCCGGTCCGTCGAACCCCGGCGGTGCAGCTTGGGGCGACGTTCGCTACTTTGGCATCACGTCCGACGCATCAACCGATGCAGCCATGGAGTTTGTTGAGTATTCGATGAGCGAAGGCTACGGGGCGACACTGTCAATCGCTCCCGAGGGGAAGTTCCCAGTGCGTCGCGGCACCTCCGACAACCCAACTGCGTTTGCGGACCTTTGGGCGACACTGGATGTCGGCATCGACCGCAGAGCTCCTCTTGGCGAGTTGTATGACGCCGCAATGATCGATGAGATCGTTGGTGGTCTTGATGTGGCACAGCGCTGGGGCGTTGCGGATGGTCAGCTGTCGGCCGCCTCGGCCATAATCAACAGTCAGGTGATCAACCGTTACGTTCGCGAATTTATCGACGGTGAGCGTGATGCGGTTGCGACTGTAGCGGCGTTGAACGAAGCCATCGCGGCCGTTCAATAAGCGATTGAAATCAAGGCGTCCCCGTTTGTGGGGGCGCCTTTGTTCCCCGCATTCTCGGGAGTCGCCAGACCATGGCTGATATTCAACCACCCATCGGCACAGGACCATTGGCTAAGCGCGAAGCGCGTTTGGCATGGGGGCTGTTGTTTCCCACCATTACGGCTGTGGCCTTGGTTGTGGTGCTTCCTTTGTTGGCAATTTTTTGGATTTCGGTAAAGCCGGTCGAGCTTGCTGACCTGCGTGCTCCTGAGGTTGTATTGCGCGAAGACATTCGCGGAGATTTTGATGCCGCCGGCGATGAGGCGACCATCCGCTATCGGCTTCGCAACTCTTCACAAGATCAACCCATCACCGGTGTCACGTTTTCCGATGTAATTCCGGAAGGACTGACGGTTCTTTCGCTCGATGACCGTTGCAATATTGAGGGTCGCGCACTCAACTGTGACTTTGGCGACTGGGAGCCGGGTTTGCGCGAAACGCTGACCATTCCGATTTTGGTGGAGCAAGCGTATCTCGACAATGGACTGCGGCCACAAGATAGCCCTGCGACCACGACCGGGACGGCATCAAACATCCTTACAAACAGCACATTCACGCTTGATAACTTTGCCCGAATTTTCAACGGAGACGAGTTTGTCGAAGTGCTTTGGGTCACATTATTTTACACAGTGTTTGGGACCATCGGGGCCTTGCTGGTCGGGCTGTTCGCCGCGCTCCTTTTGAACAAGTCCTTCAAGGGGCAGGGCATTTTGAGGGGCCTCTATCTTTTCCCTTATGTCGCGCCGGTCATTGCGGTGGCCTTTGCCTGGCTCATTTTGTTCGATCCGTTTTCAGGCTCGGCCAATGCGTTGTTATTACAGATGGGTGTCACCAGCGAGGCGATCAACTTTTTCGGCGAACGTCCCTTGGCGTTGATCATGGTTACGGTTTTTGAGATCTGGAGATACTTCCCGCTTTCCTTCCTCTTCATCCTCGCGCGGATGCAAAGCATCGATACTGATATGTACGAGGCCGCGGATATGGACGGCGCAAGTCCATTTCAGCAGTTTTGGTATCTGAGTGTGCCGCAGCTTCTTGGGATTTTGAGCGTTCTTTTTCTGCTGCGGTTTATTTGGACCTTTAACAAATTCGACGACATTTTCCTTTTGACCGGTGGCAATGCCGGGACGCGGACCTTGACGGTAAACGTTTATGAACAAGCCTTTGCTATTTCGAATATCGGGGCAGGTGCCGCCGTGGCCGTTGTGATCTTTGGGTGTTTGCTGACGTTCTCGATCTTCTTCCTCAAGTACATAAGTCAGGAGGAAGGTCTATGATCCGCCGCGGTTACATTACTGGCCCGGTTTTGGGCGCACTTTGGATGTTGGTGCTTTCTATAACGGTTGCTGTAGCAATGTCGTTTACAACCGGCGATGCATTTCGACCCGGTGCATGGCTTTCCGTACTTTGGGGCGCAATTGCAGGCGGGGTGATGGTGCGCTTCGGGCGCGGCCGCGCCATTCAGGCCGGAATTCTCATGGCTGTTGTTGTCCTCGTTCTTGTTGGTATCGGCCCAATGCTGACGGGCGTCGAGACCGGGCGCGCGGCGCGCATGTTCGGCGCCGCACTCTTGGGGGCAGGTTTTGCGATGTCATTGGCCGCAATCTTGAACGAAGTCGTTCCAGGTAAGTTGACCCGCCATGAATTCGAAGGCGCGGTGATCCGGTTTCTGACCGGCTTTGGCTATATCTTCTTCACGGCAATTGTTCTGATCCCTTTCTACGTCATGGTGATGACAAGCTTCAAAAATCAGTCTGAACTGATCCAGAACCCGTTAGATTTTTCCGTCGACCTCTCGAAAGGTGTCGAGCTTTTCCGGTCTTATGACGAGCTGTTCACACAGTTCAATTTCGGGACGTATCTTCTCAACTCTTTCTTCATCTCAGTCTTAACGGTGTTCATCACATTGGCTTTCGCTATTCCCGGGGCTTACGCGGTCGCACGATTGAGGTTTCGTGGGAGGGCTGCGTTTTCCAGGTCTATCCTGCTGATCTACATGGTCCCGATGATCGTTCTAGCGCTGCCAATCTACATCGCGTTTTCTATGACGGGGTTGAGGAACTCTTTCTGGGGCATCGTTATGATCTATCCAGTCACGACGATCCCGGTCGCATTATATATGCTGCAGGGGTATTTCCGGGGACTTCCCGCAGAGATCGAAGAAGCCGGACTGATGGACGGATTGTCCCGCCTAGCCGTGATCTGGAAAATTACCTTGCCGCTGTCTTTGCCAGCTTTGGCGTCGGTGTCGCTTTATGTCTTCATGATTGCCTGGAATGAATTTCTTCTGGCCTTCATGCTGCTGGATGATCCTTCGAAATTCACGCTTACGCGCGGAATCGCCTCGCTCAATTCTTCTGAAATTCCCCGGCAGCACCTGATGGCTGGATCTGTCATTGCGACCGTTCCCATCATGGCGCTCTTTTTGGGGCTCGAACGATTTATGACCAAGGGCCTCACGGCCGGGTCAGTTAAGGGATGAACATGGATCTCAATGAACAAGCACGCCAAATTCTACGCCAGAATGATAAGGGCGGGTACACTTTGCCGACCCATGGCCTTTATCCCTATCAATGGAACTGGGACAGCGCGTTCGCCGCTTGGGGACTGGCCACTTTCGATCTCGCGCGCGCATGGGATGAATTTGATACGCTGATGGCCAGCCAATGGGACACCGGCATGGTGCCGCACATCATCTTCCACGCGCCAGATCCGGGGTATTTTCCGGGGCCGGATGTTTGGTCGACCGGCCAGAACCCTGAAACATCAGGGATTTCTCAGCCGCCTGTCGCAGCCACGCTGGCGCGCCTTGTGTGGGAAATGGACAAGGCTCAAAGCCATGAACGTATGGCCGAGATTTTCCCAAAGTTGGTGAAATGGCATCGTTGGTGGCACGAGGTGCGCTGCACGCACGGCGCAGCCGCGATCACGCATCCTTGGGAAAGCGGTCGCGACAACTGCCCCGATTGGGACATAGGCATGGCGGGCGTGGACGGGTCCGGCGTCGCCCCCTACACGCGGCGCGATATTGGTCATGTCGATCCGTCGATGCGACCCAGCAAGGCCGAATATGACCGCTATATCGCGATGGTTCAGTTTGGCGTTGAAGCGGGATGGGATCAGGACCGTATCGTGGCGGACGGCCCTTTCCTGATGGCTGATCCGGGCATAACGTTCATCCTTTTGCGGGCACACGAAGACCTTGTCGTTTTAGGCCAGGCTCTCAACGAAGACGTCAGTGAGATCGAAGGCTGGGCGCGGGCTTTGCGCAATGCACTGCCGCTGATCTGGAATGCTGATCTCAAAGGCTATGACGCCAAAAACTTGCGCACCGGTGAAGTTGCAGGGGTCTTAGGGTCTGGGGCGTTTTTGGCGTATTTGGCTGACGCCGGGAACCCCGAGCTGGACGAACAGCTTCTGCGCGTTTGGGACGCCGTCAGCTACGGCATCCCGTCGGCAGATCCACAAGCCGAGATATTCGATCCAAGACGGTACTGGCGGGGCCCGACTTGGCCTGTGGTCAATGCACTGATGGCGTTGGGATTGCGCGATTCAGGGCGCGACGATCTGGAAGCGCGACTTCGCGCCGAGACCGCCGAACTGATCCAAAAGCATGGATTTTTTGAGTATTTTGATCCGATTGATGCCACTCCTTGCGGTGGAAGCAACTTTACATGGACAGCCGCAATTTGGCTGACATGGGCGGGTCACGATCTGGAACAAGCCAGAGGAGCCGCGTAATGTCCTCCATTGAATTGAAGGCGGTCGAAAAGTGGTTTGGTGACGTTCAGGTCATCAAGGGCGTCGATCTGGAAATCGAAGAGGGCGAATTCGTCATCTTTGTCGGCCCGTCTGGATGCGGGAAATCTACGTTGCTTCGGATGATCGCTGGCCTCGAAGAAACGTCGCGCGGCCAGATCATGATCGGGGATCGGGACGCGACCGCCGAGCCGCCAAGCAAGCGCGGGCTTGCGATGGTGTTTCAGTCCTACGCGCTTTACCCCCATATGTCCGTTCGCGAAAACGTGGGCTTTCCTCTGAAGTCCGCTGGACTTCCAAAGCCAGAAATTAATGCCAAAGTCGATGAGGCTGCGCGCGTGTTGAAGCTTGACGATTACATGGACCGCCGCCCAAAGGATTTGTCCGGTGGCCAACGGCAACGCGTGGCGATCGGCCGTTCCATTGTGCGCGATCCCACGGCTTTCTTGTTCGACGAACCCCTGTCCAATCTGGACGCGGCTTTGCGCGTCGAGATGCGCTATGAGATTGCCAAGCTTCACCAAACACTGAAGTCGACTATGATCTACGTGACCCATGATCAGGTTGAGGCCATGACATTGGCGGACCGGATCGTTGTACTGGAGTTTGGCAAGATCGCTCAGGTTGGCAGCCCGCGTGACCTTTATGAGCGGCCTGCGAACCTGTTTGTGGCACAGTTTATCGGGTCTCCTCGCATGAATGTTTTCCCGGTTGGCGTAGCCGCAGGCGTGCCAATGCCAAGTGA
>NZ_CALJXO010000348.1:0-2663 GCF_937988555.1 uncultured Boseongicola sp.
CGACCCGGTCACGCCAATGGGTCCAATGTTTAATCCATGGTCGTTAACCATGTTAGCGCGCCCTGCAATTGTCTCTATCACTGGAATCTGGTGTGCTTCGGCAAAGGCCGTCATCTCGGCTACGGACCCTGAATATTGGACGCCACCACCGGCGATCATCACGGGTCGTTCTGCTGACTTCAGCAAGGCAACCGCATCTGCAACCTCGTCCGCATCCGGTGTAAGGCGCCGAATACGATGGGTTTTTTCGTCAAAAAACGACGCTGGATAATCGTACGCCCAGCCCTGCACATCCTGCGGCAGGGCGATGAAGGCCGGTCCACAGTCGCCCGGGTCGAGCATCGTGGCAAGGGCTGCTGGCAGCGATTGGATGACCTGTGCGGGATGAGTGATGCGATCCCAGTAACGGGTGACCGACTGAAAGCCATCGTTCAGCCCCAGGGCCGGATTGTTGAAGTGCTCAAGCTGCTGCAGCACAGGGTCGGGCAGCCGGGTCAGGAAGGTGTCACCGCAGAGCATTAACATTGGTAAACGGTTCGCATGAGCAAGAGCAGCAGCGGTCAAAAGGTTCGCCGTTCCGGGGCCAGCCGACGCGGTGCAAAACATGAACCGACGGCGCAGGTGATACTTTGCGTAGGCGGCGGCAGCGAATCCCATGCCTTGCTCGTTTTGGCCGCGATAAAGTGGCAGTGTCTCGCGGTGATCATAGAGAGCCTCACCCAGGCAGGTGACGTTGCCATGGCCGAAAATGCCAAAGCCGCCGCCGCATACGCGTTGGCGTTCTCCATCAATTACAATGAATTGCGCGTTCAGATAGCGTATGATCGCCTGCGCTGTGGTCAGGCGGATGGTTTGGTCGCTCATCGGACGTGTCCTCCCCGAGAGTATCAAAATATGGCCTTTCAGGCACCAAGATGCTTGACGGTCTTGTCGGATACAAGATACCCGTGTTGCAACCGGTTGCAATGTGTTTTTGAGGGTAGGACATGACGGAAATAGGCATAGGCATCATTGGTGGCGGGTATATGGGTAAAGCTCACGCCGTCGCCCATGCCGCAGTTGGCGCGGTATTCAACACGCGGTTACGCCCGCGTCTTGAGATGGTTGCGGCGTCGTCGAAGGCGTCTGCCGAGCGGTATCGTGCCGATTTCGGGTTTGCCCGAGCGGCCGACGACTGGGAGGCACTTGTGCGCGATCAGGGCGTCGAAGCAGTGGTGATTGCCTCTCCACAATCGACCCATCGCGCTGCGGCCGAATTGGCATTTTCACTTGGCAAACCTGTGTTTTGCGAGAAGCCGCTTGGGGCGTCTGTTGCAGACGCCGAAGCCATGGTCGCTGCTGCCAACTCCAGCGGATGCGTCAACATGGTGGGCTTCAATTACATTCGCACGCCAGCCTCGCAATACGCACGCGCTCTGATCGCAAATGGCACCATCGGGGAAGTCACCTGGTTTCGTGGCGAGCATACAGAAGACTTTTTCGCAGATCCCGACATGCCATCTTCATGGCGCACGGACGGGGATGCTAACGGCACAATGGGCGACCTTGCGCCGCACATGATCAACGCCAGCCTCGCGTTGATTGGCCCGATATCCAGCGTGATGGCGCAGATCGAAACTGTTCACTCAGACCGCGGCGGCGTGCCAGTAACGAATGACGATCACGCCCAAATGATGTGCCGTTTCGAGAACGGAACAATGGGCCACATGTTCTTTAGTCGTGTGGCAACGGGGCGAAAAATGGGCTACGCCTACGAGGTCACAGGCACCAAAGGTGCGATCCGATTTGATCAGGAAGACCAGAATGCGTTGTGGCTTTACAAGGCTGAGGGCCCCGAGGTCGAGCGTGGATTTCGCAAGATTTTGACCGGCCCCGGGCACCCAGACTACGCGCCGTTTTGTCAGGGTCCAGGGCACGGAACCGGGTACCAAGATCAGATCGTAATCGAGGCGCGAGATTTTCTCGAGGCGATTGCGGACGATAAAAATTGCTGGCCGACGTTTGCGGATGGCCTTGCTGTTTCGCGGGTGGTAGAGGCCGCCCGCACATCACATGCCGGCGGGGCCTGGACCCAGGTCGGACGCGTTTAAAGGAGACCCGCGCGTGACGATTAGAATTGGAAATGCGCCCTGTTCATGGGGTGTGGAATTTGCCGATGATGCCCGTAATCCGGGCTGGCGCGACGTATTGCGCGAGAACGCGCAAGCCGGGTACAAAGGCATCGAATTGGGGCCTGTTGGCTTCATGCCCGAGGATCCGCCGGTGCTGTCCGAAGCCCTTTCGGAGTTTGATCTTGAATTGATCGGCGGCGTGGTCTTTCGCCCGTTTCACGATGCAGGCGCATGGGACGATGTGCTGGATGCGTCGGTACGAACCTGCAAGGCGTTGAGGGCACACGGCGCGCGGCATCTTGTTTTGATCGATTCTATTTCGCCACGCCGCGCACCAACCGCCGGTCGCGCCGATGATGCCGAGCAGATGGATAAGGCCGAATGGACCGCCTACCGCGATCGCATTGCGCAGGTCGCAAGAATTGGGACCGAGGAGTTTGGCCTGACTGTTGGCATCCATGCGCATGCGGCGGGCTTCATAGATTTTGAGCCGGAACTTGAGCGTCTTTTGAACGAAGTTGATGAAAGCATTCTGAAGATTTGATTTGATAC
>NZ_CALJXO010000349.1:0-9215 GCF_937988555.1 uncultured Boseongicola sp.
GCAGACCCAAGGGTCGTTATTCAGAGTGGGCGTTTGAGTCACCTGATAATCGGGAAACGAGCGCTGCAATCAGCTCATCTTCCGAATGTTTAAGGGGATCTCGCAGGTTATCGGCAAGTCTAAACATGAGGACCAGACCCAGCACAGATTCATGGATGGCCACGGCCTCTCTGGGACCGCGTCAACACCGATCTGCACCTGGGAACACCAATCGTTGTTTCGGGTATTGGCGTTGTGTGTAGGGGTAGGCTTTCAGCAAGTGACAGCGCCGGCGATATCGCCAGCAAGGACAGCAAAGTTAAGTGATCCATCTGGAGCATTCTCCCGTATCCCTAATATAGAAGGCATGTGGAAACAAATGGCATCCCAACTAGGGGCCGCCGAACCAGTAGGGAACGCTTGATGAAACAACTTGTAGTCAACGGATGGAACTTCATATTTGATGCTGATATTAGCCCGCTTCGTAATATTCCCGATGTTGCGACACGTCACTATGTGTTGCAGGCATTGGGGTTAATGTGGGCTGTTGCCTTTGCTACCGCGATCGGGAGCTATACGATACTTGCAGCAAGCATTCTTGGCCATACTGTCTTGATTGGGGCCACAGCAATTACGGTTGCAACTTATACCGCGGCTTCGAAGAAACCTAAGTTGTTCGCAATCGGTTCGGGTCGTCGCAATGATGGCGAACACGAGTAGCGGCCAGTGCAGCGAACGACCGCTCTGAGCCCTTTTTGACCGCCTTGAACCCAAGTAGCGTTTGTGTTGAGTGACCCCCATTACCGTCGCAAAAAACCACGCCAATTTGCAAATACTCAAGGCCAAGCTACGTTTCACTTGAACATTAGAGGGCCAAATTCACCATTGATCGTTCTATCGAGGAGCTTTGGATACAACTATGCGAATTATCTTTGCATTTGCTCTGCTATGCTGGTCCACGCCGTCTATGGCGATCATCGACGGTCTCGAAGCCAATGTGGACTCTTTCCGGTCTTACGTTTCCATCCGCTCGATTAGCCCTTACCCAAGTCACAACGGTCAAGAGATCAACGCGTGCGGTGGTACGCTGGTTGCATCCAATTGGGTGCTCACAGCTTCGCATTGTCGAAGTTCGTACGAAGCCGCAGTTTCTGGTGGTGCACCTGTTTTCGTAGGCGTGAACCTGCAGAGCGACGGGACATTTGGAGCGAAATTACGTGTAGTAGATGTGCGATTTTCTCCCGCTAGGCTCGGGTCCGAACGCTTGGACGCTGCACTTTTAAAGCTGGAATCTGACGCGACCGAACATGGCGCAGAAATAGCTGACTTCTTCGAAGAACATCTAATAGTTGGTACCAGCACGACGACCGTCGGCGTTGGCCTAGGGCTCGAGGGGGCACCGATGGAGTACTACGAATCCCGAGTTACTGAATTTGGCTTGTGTGAAACAAACCGTGCAGACTTTGACGCGGCGCATGATTTTTGTGTAGGCGTCCCAGGGTCAATCCAGAGAACTGGTTATGGAGATTCTGGAGGCCCTTTGTACATTATGGATACCGCCTTAGAAGGCCAGTACCGCTTTGCCGGGATCGTAAAAGGTGGCGTAAAAGCGGGGGCCTCAGGGTCGGAAGAAACCGAAAATATTCGATACACAGATGTTAGCAAATTGTGCGGCTGGATAGATGAAATCACTCGTTGCAACGGTGTGTCTGATGGCACGAAAACCTCGGCTGAAGATATGACTACATGTAGACCAATCGGCCCCAATGCATCGCTTTTCGACACCTATTGGCGCATTGATCAAATCTATGAGCAAAAGATAACTGCGACTAACAATCTCAGAGAGCCACATCTCGTCCTGCACGGCAGCAGCCAAAATTCTGTGAGGGCCACGGTAGGTTGTAATCGGATTTCTGCTTCCTTCACTTACAACGATCAGGAACTTAACTTCGGACCAGCCGCTTCCACACGGATGGCCTGCCCAATGCCTCTTGATCAAGCGGAGAAACGGCTTCTTCTTTTGCTCGAAAGCGTTGAGAGTTCCCGGATTGCGGGCGAAAGCCTTATATTCTTTGGCTCCCGCGGCGAAGTAATCGCCAATATGACCGCTGTTTATCTCCCCTAAGTTCATGGTCCGTGTTGTTAGCGCGTGGCTCGTCGTGAGATGCGGACAAGGGGACGACCAACCTCGGGTCGATTGGAGCCAGAATACCGTGGTCAGAGCATCCATTCAACAGGAAGAAAACCAATGATCGAAAGTGAGATTTGCGTCAGCCAGCTTGCACCCGGTTCCTCCTGATAAATGACTATTTCGCCATCTGCGATATTTTCCTGCCAAATCATTTTCCCTTCTGGGGTTAATTTTGGCTGGTAACTGATGGAAGCAAGTGGGCCATCAAAAATCGACGATACAGATTTTGCAATAGTCGGGCTGTCGATTAGGAAGCCCATCTCACAATTGAGCAATGCGGATCGAGGGTCGAAGTTGAATGAACCAATAAACACGCGCTCTTGATCAACGGAGAATGTCTTCGAATGTAGACTGGCACCGTACAAACTAAATGGCAGGATCTGCAAATCTTCTGCAACGCTTTCGCGCCGCAACTTCAGCTCAAACAGATCGACTCCGCCTTTTAGTAATTGACGACGATAGCGGCTGTAGCCTGAGTGAACCAAAAACACGTCTGTCGTATCCAGTGCATTGGTCAATATTCGCACGTCGACCCCATTTTGGACCAGCTCAGTAAAGAATGCGGTCCCGTTCTTCCCGGGAACGAAGTATGCAGAGGCGAGATCAAGGCTGCCATGGACGCTACCGAGAATACTTAACAGACGCGAAATCATAAGTTGGTCACGTGTTGCGATGCCCAGCCCCTTTGTTGGATCGTCCGCGACGACTTGCACCCGTGTCCATTCAAGGCTTTCACCATTTGCGAGTATTCGTTTCATACTGTTGACCGACTCGTCCGCAACTTCTTTGGCTCCAGCAGAGGATTTTACTGCCTCCAAACGCGCGTCGAACGTCGCCTGATCCCTTTGTCCAACAATGATCCGCTCTGCTTCAAATACAGACGGCGCGTTCCAATATGCGTCAAAGATAGTTGCTGTCTGGGCGACAGCAGCACCGGTCGCGATGGCATCCAAATCGACGTAGAAAACGTCTTCTCCAACTCGGAAGTATTCATCCCCGATGTTGCGGCCACCAATAATAGCAAATGCGCCGTCTGCGACTAGCGACTTGTTATGCATCCGGCGGTTCATCCGAAAGAAATCGAATGCGTAACCGAGCATCTTTGGACTTCGTACGGTGGACGGATTGAAGATACGGATATTAAAGTTGTCCTGCGAGTTGAGGGCCGCAAGATAGCCATCCATGCCGGGGACTCCATTATCATCGACAAGAAGTCGGACACGCACACCGCGACCTGCTGCACGCTCTAGCGCGCCGAGAAGAAGTATGCCGGATACATCATCATGCCAAATGTAATACTGCGCATCCACAGAGACCTCTGCGGCGTCAATAAGTGCCATTCGGCTTGCGAGCGCGTCGTCTCCTCTTGCCAACAGCATAATCCCAGTCATTTCGTCTGCTTGGGGCTCCATACCGCGGATCATGAGGTTGCCAAGCAAAGTTCCATTGGTAGCCGAGATCGCGTTGCTTGTTTGTCTGTCAACAATGTTCGGTAAAGGGAAAATCAGGCGCAAGGCAACGACGCAAATTGCCAGCCCCGCCGCGAGAAATGAAAAGTACTTGAGGAAGAGTTTCAATCGATCGCCATGTTTCGTATCCAAGTCTCGAAGCGTTCTAGCATAAACAGAAGTAGCCGGAAATGTTCTTGATCAGTACGCTTTCTGGATGGCCGATTTCGGGTCATTCAGGGGGGGGGTGACTTCACAGCGACGCCCTACGACTTGGCGATATTTAGCGATAGGTCGGAATCTGCCTATGGGCAATATAGCGTAAACGGCTGCTCCGCACCGCAGAGCAGTCATTGACGCATTGCGCGGCGAATGGCCGCTCTGCCCGGAGCGGACATTCGGTTGCTTCTTCTCGTTGGCTTGACGAATTTGACTGATCGCCATGAGCTCACATAGATTTTGCTGACTTCATTGCACGTAGCGCATAAGCTCTGCTGCACGACTCCGACCGAGCTCGATCCTGCAAGAATTGATCCCGATTCTTGTCCCAGAACCGCCTCCGAAGGTCGCCCCGACATAGCCGCAATGTTCATCGCGATAAACCGACCAAGCAGCCTGTGCAGCTTCCAGAGCTGGCACAGCCACCGTTCGACCAGTTACTTCATCGAGCTCTGCCGCAGACCTCATCGCGAAGTCCAGATAGATATCGACAGTCGCATCGACACGTTGAAGCGTATCAGCAACACAGGCCCCAATTTCAACCTGACTACTTCCGCCGCATTCTGTTGCCGGATCGGCAAAGACGATGCTCGGCAGGCAGGTAAATAGGAACAAAGTTGCAGCAAGACTTCTCATGACAACACTCCAAATGATCTTCGACACTCTGTGCCAAATTAACTAGGTACGAGACAACAAGCACCCCCACTCGCTATATTTCTTAAGCGGGTTTCCCAAAGCAGACGTTCGTGCATGCTGCAGCGAACGGCCGCTCTGAGCCCAACCAACCGCGTTTGAGATCGCGGTATTTCGCGCCCGCAGCATACAACCGAGGTCGAGGACGGCCCCAACCGGACTTTGGCCGCTCCATACAACGCTGCGGTGCAGCTTTCGCATTGCGGCCATTCGTGCATGGCGCAGCACTTTTGTCGGCTAAAACGTCGGTGTGCGGACTTTCCCGCCGTTCCACATCCACCCAACCGGCAGGATCTGTCCGCACTTGACCTTGGCAGGACCCGTCACGGAGTATGCGAGGGTCAGGGGGGCGATCATGGAGCAGTTTGAAACCATTATAATCGGCGGGGGCCAAGCCGGGCTTTCGCTCAGCTATTTTTTGACAAAGCTGAATTCGGGACATGTGATCTTGGAGAAGGGCGACATCGGTCAGGGTTGGGCGGATCGATGGGATGACTTCTGCCTTGTCACACCGAATTGGTCGGTGCGGATGCCGGGATATCCCTATCAGGGGGATGATCCCGATGGCTTCATGCCGAGGAATGAGATCGTTGCTCATTTGAAAGCCTACGCAGATAGTTTTGGCGCCCCGGTGCGCAGCGGCGTCGAGGTCGCCTCTTGCGCAAAGACCGATGAGGGCTTTGTTGTCCGCACAAGCGCTGGCGACATGTCATCCCGCAATCTGGTTATGGCCAATGGCGCCTTTCAAAAACCGTATCTTCCCAATGGAGCGGAAACCCTACCCGACACCCTAACGCAATTAACATTGGGTGATTACAAGAGCCCCGGCGCCCTGCCGGACGGAAACATATTGATCATCGGCAGCGGCCAGTCCGGCGTACAAATCTCGGAAGAGTTGGCTATGGCCGGGCGGCCGGTCACGCTGGCCTGTGGCCGTGTTGGCTGGGCCCAGCGGCGCTATGGCGGCAAAGACATAGTTTGGTGGGCGGAACGGGCTGGATTTTACGACCATCGCCTTGCCGATCTTCCCGACGGCGCCCGACTTGCCGGGAACGTACTGCTCTCTGGCCATCATGGCGGCACGCAGGACATCAATTTCGAAACACTTCAGGGTCAGGGTGTAGAGCTTGTCGGGCGGTTCCTAAGCTGCGACGGCCAGGTCGCCCAGTTCGCCGATGACCTTGACGCCTCAAATCAATTTTCCAATGACAGGTTCAATGACATCCGTAACCTCTTCAGCGCAACAGCGGAGAAAATTGGCGAAGCTGTTCCAGAATTTAGCGGAAAAACCAAATTGAAGGGAACGCCGCGGACAGAGATTGACCTCACCGACTATGGCGCCGCCCTGTTTACAGGAGGTTTCCGGCCAGGCTATGACAGCCTTCTTCCGACAAGGGGCGCCTATGACAACCAAGGGTTTCCGCTTCAGACAGACGGGAAATCCGACGTTGTGCCTGGCCTATGGTTTCTTGGCACACATTTCCTGCGAAACCGAGGGTCTTCACTATTACTTGGCGTGGGCAAGGACGCGGAAGTTGTGGCAGCGGCACTCACGGGGAAACCAGCAGACCAGTTGGGATGAACGGAGCCGTGCCTTGAACTGGACGTTGAATGACTGCATCGGGCTCCTTGCTGCCGTTAGCCGCATCGCAGCGATCCTGCCAAACAATTTCGCCCCGACCAACATGAACGGCCCATTGCTGCCGTTCACGTCCACCTCAGGATGCTGCGGCGCGGCCCGTCGAACCGGACTTTCGCTGCAACCGCACAATTTCCGATGGGCGAATTCACGCAATGCGGACGAAGCGGAAGATTGTGGTTCAGGTGCAGGGTGACGAAAACCCCAAATATCGGAACCGAGGGCCAAGTTGGCTAGGTGCTTTTAAGTTGCGCTTGGCGTGAGGCAGATCAATCCCAAATGATTTTGCGCCGTGTATTATGGGACAGGCTTTTCAGCGTTGCGATGTTTGATCGGAGAGACTGTTCAATGAGCGACTATCGGATCGAGACCATTGTTGCCGGGGTTTTGTTTATTACAGCGACAGCCGCGACGATGGCAAGTCAGATTATCATTGCGCCGATGTTGACGGCACCGGATGTCGCGGAACATGTCCTTACACGCATGCCCCTTTTCACTCTGGGTGTTGTGCTTGAAATCGTAAATGCGCTCGCGAGCGCCGGGATCGCGGTCGCGTTTTTCCCGATACTCTGGCAGTGCTCCCGCATTCTGGCACCGGCTTATGGCAGCCTTCGCGCGATTGAAGCGAGCATCGGCATTGTCGCCGCAATTGGGCTGCTTTTGTTGCTTACACCCGGTGGCGGCGCGATCGCCATTGCGGTCCACGACGTGGCATTCCTTCTGCTGCTGATGGTGTTTTCCGTCAGCACGTTGATCCTCTATCCGGCCCTGTTCCGCTTTCGTCTTGTTCCTGCGATCTTGTCACTCTGGGGGCTGCTCGGTGGACTGATGCTGCTCTTGTCGGTCCTGCTGATCCTGTTTGGCCGGGTCGAGATGGGCTCCACGATAGACATGATCCTTTCGCTGCCCATCTGGATCAACGAAATGGCACTAGCTTTGTGGCTCATCTTTCGCGGAGTGGATTTGGTCAAGGTTGGGTCAGGCGCACAAGACACATAGCACGAGAGTGGCGTGAGGCCGCTGTCTGCATTGCCCAAATAAGCATCCGCATCGGGCTCCTTGCTGCCGTTAGCCGCATCGCAGCGATCCTGCCAAACGATCTCGCCCCGACCAACATGAACGGCCCCTTGCGACTGGGGCTAAAAATGTTGGGTGTCAGGTCATGTACGACCCGCGCTGTTATTGCATCGCGATGCAGCAAAAAATTGCGGCCATTCAAGCGTGGTGCGGCGAAATTGATGGTCAGAATGGCGGAACCGCGGGACAAAGCATGGGTTAGCGGGCCGATCAAATTGATGGGTCGGGTTCTTGATAGGATTGTAGTGGTTTCGGCATCATAAGGAGAACGCGACGGATTAGACTCTCTGTGTCGTTGGGGGCAGCGATGATCTAGTCATCCATCCCTAACGGGCGCCGATTGCGGCAGAGAGCCGTAACCGATTTCCGCCAAGTTGCTTGATTTGGAATAACGCCGACATATCGGTTCATCTGAGTTAACGAAGTTACGAATCCGCCCAGCAAGACTCGATTCTGGCCGCGCCCAACAGATGGTTATTCAGCCGATTTCAGATAGGCAATGATGTTTTCGATGTCCGATTCCTTGCGCAACCCAGCAAAGGACATTTTTGTACCGCCCATGAAATCCTTGGGATTCGTCAAGAACGCGGACAGAGACTCTGTGTCCCAGACCAATCCGGCTTCGGCAGCCTCAATCAGTGTTGCCGAATACTTGAAATCTGGGTTCTGCCCAGCCGGGCTGTCGACGATACCGGTCAACACCGGACCAACTTTATTTTTTGCGCCTTCACCGACCGCATGACAGGCTTTGCATTTATTGAAAACCTTTTTCCCTTTGGCGGCATCGCCTTCCGCGAAGGCAGGTGCGGTTAGGGTAGTCAACAAGACGGCTATCACGGCAGTTCTAACGGTTTTCATCGTGGATTCCTATTCTTCAGATGATAAGTTCAAGTGCAGCACCGGCAAACGAGGCGACAGCGTAATATGCCATGCGCGGGTCCAGCAAACAACAGTCTGTCGAAAGCCCGCCTGCCGCAGCGGCCAACGGTGCGCTGACAGAAACCAGCGCCTGCTTCGGACGTGTCACTTCTGCTTTGGGCTCGAAGCGGCCGTCCGCTGCGGCTTGCGCCAACGTCGGCTCTGCGGGACGAAGCAAGCATAGCCTGTCAAGACGAGATCAACACCTCTCCTTCAATCTCCATAGCAAAGCCAAGCGGCAATCATGGCAATCCAATCGCGGATCTCGCATGAGACCGTTCAATTTTGACAAATCGCTTCGCGACGAGAGTGTTCACGCTTGCCTCTGCTGGGGATGTCGCGATCCGCTGTCCAGCGCGATAGCGTTCGGCGTAATTCACAATCGAACTGCGATTTCGGCTGATATATGTCTGAAGTTTCTCCAATAGCCTGTCCCCGCGCATGGCCCAAACACAGTGCTCTATTTCGGACGAAAGCTGCTTTCGGACACTCGATATCACGGCCAAAGCGCGCTTTGGCTGTCCGTTCCAAATCCGCCACTTGATCCGATCAATGTCTTGCTCGAAACATCGGTGCCCTTCGGGAGCGGTAAGCACCATCTGGGCAAGAAGCTGAATCTTCATAGAAATATGAAACCAGTCCAGAATATGGATTACCGGCTGTGGCAGCATACCGGCCAAACGTTTCAGGCATTCTGCCCCGTCGGAGATGACCGTGATTTCCCCTCGTCCGGCGTATCCCTGTTCTTTAAGTGCCAAGGCAGCGGTCGCCTTCAACTCGGCCGGATGCCCTCCCTCGAACGCAGAAAGCGGGTGTGCGCTGCCTCCTCGTGCGCCGCGACCGCAATGGCCAACGACCGCTTCAAACGTCCGACCGCCCCAATGCCTGACCAACGAGATATACGCAGTATCGACAGTGAAGACGACTTCCCGTGCAAGATCGCCCTCTAGAGGCAGCCCGAGCTGGGGCGATCTGTGTATTCAAGATGCTCATGCCAGAGCCGCTTGCGTTCGGCTTTATCGATGCGTTTGCCAATTGCGATCGCGCGATG
>NZ_CALJXO010000350.1:0-2528 GCF_937988555.1 uncultured Boseongicola sp.
AGCACATCTAAAGCGGCTTGAAACCGGCGAAACCGACAGCTTTGCCTCAAGCGATGTCCATCTGGAAACTCTGCGTGCACTGCGCGAACTTTATGGCCATCTTGCCGCCATCGCCTATCCGATTTTGTATCGGAACGGGCAGATTCTTGAAACGCGGCTCATCACTGATTTGAATGAAGCAACGACTTAATCTCGCAGGGGGACCACATGACTGCCAATCTGACGTTTGACGCGCTGAAAGAAGACGCGGCCCAGGGCACTATCGATACCGTACTTGTCTGTTTGATCGACATGCAAGGCCGCCTGATGGGCAAGCGCTTCCATGTCTCGAATTTTCTTGAATCGGGATACAACGAAACGCACTGCTGCAATTACTTGCTGGCCACCGATATCGAAATGAACACGCCCGATGGCTTTGCCGCAACATCGTGGGAAGCGGGCTATGGCGACTATGTAATGAAGCCCGATCTATCGACATTGCGCCGCATTCCGTGGCTTGAAGGAACCGCTTTGGTTTTGTGTGACCTTATCGATCATCACACCCACGAGCCCGTGCCCCACGCGCCACGTCAGATCTTGAAAGAGCAGATCAAACGCGCCGAGGCGATGGGGTTCACGCCCAATATGGCGACCGAGCTGGAGTTTTTTCTGTTTGAACAAAGCTTCGACGATATCCGACGCGCTGGTTTTCGTGATCTCACGCCGATCAGTGGATATAACGAAGACTACCATATTCTTCAGACGACGAAAGAAGAGCATGTCATGCGGCCGATCCGCAATCTGCTGGTCGCGGCGGGCGTGCCGGTCGAAAACTCTAAGGGCGAGGCGGAAACCGGACAGGGCGAATTGAACATTCGCTATGCGACAGCGATGCTGGCGGCCGACCACCACACAATCGCCAAGCAGGCAATCAAGGAGATCGCCAACGCCAAGGGCCACGCCGCGACGTTCATGCCAAAGTGGCATCACGCGAAGGTGGGCTCGGCGGCGCATATCCATCAGTCGCTGTTCAAGGGCAGCGAGAATGCCTTTCACGCAGCAGGTACTGCTCTGGCGATGTCGGACACGATGAAGTCCTATGTTGCCGGACTTTTGAAATACTCCGCGGATGTCACGTTCTTCATGGCGCCTTATGTGAACAGCTACAAACGCTTCCTACCCGGCACCTTTGCGCCGACGAAGATTGCGTGGTCTATAGACAATCGCACGGCAGGCTACCGCCTTGTGGGTGATGGCACCAAAGGCGTGCGGATCGAGTGTCGGATACCCGGTTCGGACATCAACCCGTACCTTGCCTGCGCGGCGCAGCTTGCGGCCGGCCTAACCGGCATCGAAGAGGAGTTGTCGTTGAGCGATCCTATCCAGGGCGACATTTATAGCATGGACGACGTGCCTGAGATCCCATCGACCCTGCGGGCGGCGACCGAGACATTGCGCGGGTCTTCGATGCTGCGTGCACAGATGGGAGACTGGGTGGTAGATCACTATACACGCGCGGCGGAAGTCGAACAGGAAGAGTTCGACAAGGTTGTTACCGATTGGGAAGTTGCGCGGGGATTTGAACGAGCATGACCGACCGGGGAGCGATACGGTCTCGCATCGATGCGTATTTCACAGCCTATATCAGAAACGAACCGTGAATGAAAAAATGACAAATGAAATCAAGTTGATATCGCCCATCGACGGGTCCGTCTATCTGACCCGCTCGCCGCTTTCGCGCGACGATGCCTTTGCGGCGGCCCGCCGTGCGCGACAGGCGGCACGGGGGTCCTGGGCCGGGCGTCCGGTTCGCGAACGCGTCGATCTGGTGCTGAAAGCCGTCGAGATCGTCGGGCAGAGCACCGATCGCATGGCGCTTGAACTGGCGCATCAGATGGGGCGACCCATTCGATATGGCGGCGAGTTTGGCGGGTTTAACGAGCGCGCGCAGTACATGGCGAAGATCGCGGAAGAGGGCCTCGCGGACGATGTGATCGAGGACAGCGACACATTCCGACGGGTGATAAAGCGTGTGCCGTGGGGTGTGGTTCTGGTCGTCGCTCCGTGGAATTATCCCTATATGACGGCGATCAATACCATCGCGCCGGCGCTGATTGCGGGCAATACGGTGATGTTGAAACACGCCGCGCAAACGCTTCAGGTGGGCGAACGTCTGGCCGAGGCGTTTCACCAAGCGGGCGTTCCGAAAGAGGTGTTTCAGAACGTAATTCTGGATCATGACACGACGAGCGCCCTGATCTCGGAGCGGGCTGTGGATTTCGTTAATTTCACCGGCTCGGTTGGCGGCGGTCAGGCGATGGAGCGGGCGGCTGCGGGTACGTTCATTCCGGTTTCGACCGAACTTGGCGGCAAGGATCCAGGGTATGTGCGCATCGATGCCAATCTGGATGCCGCGGTGGATACGCTGATGGACGGTGCGATCTTCAATGCCGGTCAGTGTTGTTGCGGGATCGAGCGGATTTATGTCGAACAATCGCTGTTTCCAGCCTTCGTCGAAAAGGCCGTGATCTGGGCCAAGGCGCTGAAGC
>NZ_CALJXO010000351.1:0-3351 GCF_937988555.1 uncultured Boseongicola sp.
GTCCATACGTTGATCCTCGCTTAGGCGCTGGTGAGTGGTCGTTGTTGGATGCGTGATGATGGACTTGGCATCACCTAGATTGTTGGAAATTGTCACGATTTCTAGCGCGTTTAAGAACCGGAAAGCCGCCGCCTGCCCGCCCTTTACTTCAAGCGAAACGACTGTTCCGCCGCGTTCAAGTTGGGCCTTGGCGATCTCGTGTTGCGGATGGTTCGGAAGATCAGGGTAAATGACACGACCAAGGCGATCATCACCATTTAGCGCCTTGGCGATCTTAAGGGCTCCATCAGCTTGGGCACGCACGCGAAGATCAAGTGTTTCCAGCCCCTTAAGCAGCACCCATGCTGTAAACGGGCTCATCGCGCCGCCGGTGTGTTTAAGGTAAGGTTCGACCGTTTTGCGGATGAAGTCCTTGGTGCCAAGGATCACTCCGCCCAGAACCCGGCCTTGCCCGTCAATGTGCTTGGTTGCCGAATAGACAACGACATCCGCGCCAAGCGCGATCGCGCGGCTAAAGACCGGTGTCGAGAAAACATTGTCGACCAACACGATTGCCCCATGAGCATGCGCAATTTCCGCAACAGATTTGAGGTCGATCACCTCAAGCGTCGGGTTTGACATGCTTTCAAGGAACACCGCTTTGGTGTCGGGACGCACAGCTGCGCGCCATTCGTCAAGGTTCGTGCCGTCGACGAAAGTCACTTCGACGCCGAAGCGGGTCAGTACATCCTCAAGAATATAAAGACACGAGCCAAAAAGGGCGCGCGCCGAAACAACGTGGTCACCTGCTTTCAGCATCGACACCAACGCGCCGTTTACCGCCGCCATGCCGCTGGCTGTTGCAAAGGCGTCTTCGGCGCCTTCAAGCGCGGCGATCCTATCTTCAAACATGGCCACGGTTGGGTTGCCGTAGCGGGCGTAGATAAATTCGTCCTCGCCCAGTTGGTCAAACCGCTGCGCGGCCTGTTCGGCGCTGTCATAGACAAATCCTTGGGTGAGAAAAATCGCCTCGGACACTTCACCATATTGGCTGCGCCGGGTCCCCGAATGGACGAGCTTAGTTCGGGTGTTCCAATCCTTCGACATGGGGACGCCTCCTTTCCAAATAAAAAGCCCCCACCGCGGAGCGCCGGGGGCGTAGCTTACGTCCCTGACCTCTTTAGCGGTTTATTTAACGTGGCCCGCAATCCGGTGTACAAATCGCCACGATGAAAGATGGCTACTCCGACCGCGCCGGGGCGTCAAGATTTGACCATTTCGAGTCATCTGCCCTGCTATTGCACATTCGCACGTGAATTCGAGGTGAAAGAGCCTCGGAGATACTCTGAGCCACCCCATTGATCTGTACCATTGGCCATCCCCAAATGGGTGGAAAATCAATGTTGCACTGGAAGAAATGGGCCTGCCCTACAACATGCATCTGATAAACATCGCGAAAGGCGATCAATTTGCGCTCGACTTTCTGAAGATTTCTCCCAGCAATCGGATGCCTGCGATTATTGAGCTCGATGGCGCTGATGGAGCGCCAGTCTTGATTTTTGAAAGCGGAGCAAGTCTGCAATATCTGGCGCGCAAAACAGCGAAATTCTACGGGCCGACCGAGCGAGAACGCATTGCTGTTGACCAATGGCTGATGGGGCAAATGGGCGCTGAATTGCGAAGGTCACGAGCAAACGCTTAATGACAAACCAAACTTTAAGCGTTTGTCCAAAAACAGTCGGCGCGCGCGCGGCCGCTCAGCGTGGCCACGCCATGGCTCAGGAATTGCGCGACTTTGTGCAAACAGCCGAGGAAAAGACCGAGGCCAATCGGAATATCTTCGGCCAAAAAGGCTGAGGCTGAGGCTTTCTTACCACCCGCTGATTAGGGTGGCCGCCATTGAGATGATACTACGGCCGCCCGGCGACTATCGCCCTTCTTGACGCGCAGTTAAGGTCGCTACGCTTCTTTTGGCCCATGGTGAGGTTCTGTCGGTTTTGCTACTGAATATCTCGCGGGAGTGGCGGTGGAATTGTGCCTGAAGAATGCAGCCATCCTTGCGCTTGTGCAATGGAGTGAGGGCCGCACTGGGGGCGTTCGGTTTCTCGGCCGGCTGGAGCGACAGGTTCTGAAGACGTTGGAAGCACGCAACGACACCGACGCGCTTTTTTACTAGGTGGTCTTGTCGGTCTCGTCTTCAATGATGTGGTCTTGCAAGCCCATGATCTGTGACCACAGGAAGACAAACATCAGAACCGGAAAGCCGAAGGTTTCGATTTTCACCCACGCATCAGTAGACATCGTGCGCCAGATGATTTCGTTGGCAACGGCGAGGCCTGAGAAGAACAATGCAAGACGCTTGGTCAGCTTCATCCAGCCTTCGTCGGTCATAGGCAGAAATTCGGCCATAACCCAGGCAAGGTATGACCGCCCCTGTGCCAGCCCAATTCCAAGGATCACCGCGAAAAGCCCATAGACCAGTGTGGTTTTCATCTTGAAGAACCGTTCGTCATTAAACCAGACCGTGAGACCGCCGAACAAAATCACCATCACAGCGGTGAAAACCTGCATCCGGCTAAGTTTTCCCGTGAGTTTCCAAAGGATCGCGATGCTGGCGAGCAAAATCGGCACGAAAACACCCGCGGCAACAATGAAGCCATCGTATTCAGTGCCGCCTATGGTGTAGGTCTGCTCGCGCATCTTAAGGTAGGCTGCGAAAAACAGAAGCGGCGGCCCAAGTTCGAGGACCTGTTTCACAATCGGGTTGAGCGCTTTTTCATTCATCCGGGTCACCTAACCTTCGCCGTGCGTCCCTGCAATGTGTCATGGGGCAAAAATTGGTTTCACGAACCTCGGCTTATCCACCAACCTCAACCACGACAGCTCCAAGCGCGATAAGGCCCATAAGCGCCAGGCGACGCGGGCCGACCTTTTCGCCCCAGAACAAATAGGCGATGAGGGCGGCGAAAACGACCGAGGTTTCCCGCAACACGGCGGCTTCTCCGACTTTGTCGAGGCGTGTGGCTAACATGATGCCACCAAACGAGAAAATTGCAACGATCGCTCCTGCAATGCCGACTTTGAGAAGCGGTGAAAAGGGGGTTGGGACACGGCCCTTATTGAGGATTAGATAGGCGGCGGGAAAGGCGATTCCGTCGATCAGGAAAAACCATGCAACAAAGGTCAGCGGATCGGCGGTTGCCCGGATGACGAAGGCGTCCCAAGTTGTATAGAGAGCGACGAAACCGCCAGTCATTGCGGCAAAGCCAAGGGCAAGCGGCAGCCGCGCGCGGTCGCTGGTGACATGACGTAGGTTGTAAACCGCAAGGCCGAGGATGCCGCTGGCCAACATCGCGACACCTAGCCATTGTA
>NZ_CALJXO010000352.1:0-2815 GCF_937988555.1 uncultured Boseongicola sp.
GGGTGGCATGATGATCACATCAAGTGAGATCAAGCATTTCCTGAATCCGCTAAAATCTGCTACGGCCCTGTTGCATGTGCTGCGCCGCGTCAGCCGCTATTTGGTGGATCGGTTGAAGTTCTCGCGAGGCACTGAATTGAGCGGCGGAAATGCGTTTCTGGCGGCAGCCTTGACGAGTTTGCGCGAGTTGAATGTAGAACTGGCGACCGATTGCCCGATGACAGAGCTGATCGTTGAGAATGATCGAGCAAGCGGTGCTGTCATTTCCTATAAAGGGTCCAACATTCGCGTCCACGCCCGATATGGCGTGATCCTCGCCACCGGAGGATTCGCCGCCAATCCCGAATTGCGGGCCGAGATGGGAGCCAAACACCAGCATGATGTCACATTGTGTGCAGCCGAAAACCAAGGCGATGGCATCAAAGCTGCGCGCAAGGCCGGCGGGATGCTTGATCTGAAAGTGGCCAGCCCCGGTTTCTGGACCCCGGTGTCGCGTTTAAAAAACAAGGATGGATCGACCGCCATCGTACCCTATGGATGGCTTGACCGAGGTCGCCCGGGCGTCATCGCAGTAGACCCGAAAGGCAAAAGGTTTGTGAACGAGTCAAATTCTTATCATGACGTTTGCATCGGCCTTTTTGACAATGGTTATCCCGATGATGAGCGTTTCTTCTTTATTTGCGAAGAAGCTTTCGTGAAGAAGCGCGGCATGGGAGATATTCTACCTTGGCCATGGACTCCCAGCCTCGGCAGTTACATTCGACGCGGCTATATCCAACGCGGTGAGACCCTTGAAGCGCTGGCAAAGGAGATCGACATTAATCCAGAAGCTCTTATGGCCACGGTGAGCCAACACAATCAAAACGTTCATTCGGGGAAGGACCCGGACTTTAGTCGCGGGGAGTCCGCCTTTAACCGAGCGTTAGGGGATGCAAGCCTGGGTCTGAAGAATCCTAATCTGGGTGAGATTAAGAATGGTCCTTTTATCGCACTTCGAATCGTCCCAGCGACTTTGGGTACGGCGGCGGGACTGAAGACGGACGAAAGAGCGCGTGTGCTGAAAGAAGACGATAGTGCGATCCCAGGTCTTTACGCATGCGGAAACGACGCAACCTCGATAATGGCAGGTATTTACCCAGGCGCTGGCATCACCATCGGGCCCGCAATCGTTTCCGCCTATTTGGCCGTCGAGGATGCCAAAGAACTGAACTTAGCAAGGAGTAAAGCATGAAACAGCATACCGTTGCCTTAGCTTTAGCAGCTGGTGTACTTGCAACAAGCAATGTGCTCGCGGAAGATTTCGACTGGCGTAAATACGAAGGCACCGAAATTACCTGGGCCTATGACATTCACCCCTATGCCGATGCAGTCGTCGCCTATATTGATGAATTCGAAGAACTGACTGGCATTAAGGTCAATCCCGAGCTTTATCCCGACGACACTTATTGGGGAAAACTAAATATTCAATTGAGCTCCGGCTCACCGGATTGGGATGTCGTCGGCATCGGTGTTCAACCTGCGTGGGACGTGACCCCGGCCGGACAATTAACACCACTGAAAGCTTTTATCGATGACCCGTCGATGACCAACCCCGAATACGATTATGAAGATTTCTTCCCAGCACTGCGGCGGGCATGGACCTGGAATGTTGAAGAGGAAAAAATTATCGATACACCGGACGGCGAGATTTGGGCCATTCCACACGCCTTCGAAAACGTGCAGCTGATGTATCGGACGGACATTCTGGACCGCCTGGGTGTTGAACCGCCAGGCACGCTTCCTGATTTGACCGCCGCCTGTATGCAGATCACTAAGGCTGATCCCAGCATCACGCCAATGGCAGTGCGGGGTGTCCGATTCTGGTCATCGATTCACACAGCACCAATTTCAATCGCTCGCTCTTATGGCGTCAGCGACTTTGTCGGCTCCGGTGAAGATTTCGATACGGGGTTGGACAGCGCAGACTCGATCCGCTTCCACAAAGACTATGTGGAAATGATTCAAGCCTGTGCGCCTGATAGCTGGGCAAACGACAACTGGTATCAGGTGGTTGATGGCCTTTCTTCCGGTAAAACCGCAATGGCCATGGACGCCAACATGTTCGGATTTTGGAACAATATCAAAGGCGCGTCAGAGGCATCCGGTAAGATTGCTTTCGCGCCACCGGTGACAGCCCCGGACAACGCCGAGTTCGCTTCTAATATCTTTATCTGGTCGCTGGCGATTAATAGTGCATCAGAGAAAAAAGGCGCAGCCTGGTATTTCATGCAGTGGGCTACATCCAAAGAGATGAATGTGCGCGGTGCGACCGATGGAAAACTGGTGAACCCGCCGCGGGCTTCCACTTGGGAAGACCAGGCGTGGGTCGACTACGCGAAACAGCCTGAATTCAACAACTTCTACGATACGTTCAACACAGTTCAACCCAAGATCGCTCTTTTATTCACGCCGCGCTACGGTTTTGGCATCGCGATGAATGCCTGGGCCGTGGCTATGCAGGACATGGTAGGGGGTGCAGACGTGCAAGAGCGGCTGTCTGAATTGGCTGACGATATCCGGGAAGAGTTGGAATAAACTCCCTGACGGGACGCATTCAAACTAACCGGTGGCACTTCGCTGCCGGTATTTCTGATCGCGGTATAGAGCAATCGATATGATAAGAGAGGGAGTTAATAGGGGTAGATCGGGTCGCACTTTTCTGCTCATCTCCCTGTTGCCGGCCATTCTTATTCTCGGCGGCTTCATCCTGCTATTTTTCTGGGGCTTCTATCAGTCGCTGACAGACATGAGGTTTGGTCGGGCAAGCGTGGATTTC
>NZ_CALJXO010000353.1:0-4984 GCF_937988555.1 uncultured Boseongicola sp.
AAACAAACGACAGCATCCTATGTCGGTTAAGCGGACGCTGAGTGTATCGGGTCCGCTGGATTAACGGATAACATGGACAGAACAGGGAGCATGCCGGACCACGCGAGCTGCTGTCGATCCTAGGAAGTAATCCGTCAATCCCGGTCGATGAGAGGTGATCACGATGCACTCGAACTCGTACTCCACCGCGTAGTCGACAATAGCGCTGCCCGCGCGCCCGCTTATAACAACCGGCTTGGCATCTAAAACACCACCAAGCTCTGCTTTCAACTCGGTTTCAACTTCCGATATCCGAACCTTACTGTGGCTCTCCGGGAGGTACTCATCCACGTAACTCGGCATCTTCTCGATTACATTTAATACGGTCACGACCGCGCCTTCATCGGAGAGCAAACGAGCGACATCAAGCGCAGCTTTGAAACTACGTGAATGATCAAGGGCAACAGGAACAAGTACCTTCTTATACATAGCCAAACTCCTTTTCTGCGGAGAATTCTAGCACATGCGCGGCGTCTTTAACTTGACCTAGGTCACGAAAATTCGGTGAGACCTGCCGCTGTCCGTTCGTTGGGTTCCATCCCATGAATCCAAAAGTTACTTTCGATCTAACTCAAGGCGAACCAATTCTAGCGGTCTTTAATGAAGCGACCTACCCCAAGGAAGGCTTCTTTCAAAAAGGAAGGCTATTGGCCCCGGCGTTCATCAGATGTCGCGTTTAATTTTTGATAGAATACGCTTGATTGCATTGTCAGATTTACCCCCTGTTACAGCTCGGGAGAGGAATTTCGCTGCCTTCATGTCGCGCTGCTTGATGATCATCAAGAGTACAATGAATTAGTGCCCGAGCTTAGGCGCCCTGAGCAGCGGCAGAACGATTAGATCCGTTTATTCGGACACTGCCGCTGGGGCGCATATGACCGAAAGGTCAGCGTGCTGCATCGATAGGCAACAACGGACCACCCTGATCCAGATAGGTCGGATCGAACTGGGCAAATTCAGCAAGCCGATCGTAGTTTTCGAACCCGACAAAGCCATCGCGAAACGTAAGAATTTTAGCTTCGCGCAACTGTCGCAGCACCCTGTTAACGTGGACAGCGCTGAGACCAAGCGCATCTGCCAGAAGGTATTGGGTAATTGGACAGGCAAACCCCTCCCTGCTCCCCAATCCGACCAGCGTAAGTCTCGCACCAAGCTCGAGAAGGAAATGCGCCATGCGTTCCGCAGCGTTGCGACGCCCGACATTTACCAGATGCTCAACCACCATCGCCTCATCACGCGATGCTGCCCACATGACCGCTGTGGCCAGCCGAGGCGTTTGCGAAAACGCCTCCAAAAGGTCAGACCCATCATGAACCGCGGTTAAGGTCCGCAGGGAGACGCTTCTGCGCCAAGCTTCGAAGAGCTACCCGCCGCCTCGGCATCGGGGCCCCTCGCTATTGCGCCAGATGCTCAATGCTACAAAAGTGCGCGTATTTTGCTGCCTCGAGTTCTTTGTTCGCCTTAGTGTCGTTTTTCGCCGTATGTGCTGTCTCAGCGGCGTAATAGTGTTTCATTGCCGAAGCCCTTTTTTCGCCGAAGGGCGCGTTGGTACAGCTGGCTCTAACGGACTTCATCTTCTCTGAAGTTGTGTTGTTGCTGAGTTTCATTGGAGTGTCCTTTCCTGGACGTTCTCACAAAAAAGTGGAGCGACATCGAAACATCTCCTGAGGGGATCTGCTGGGCTCCCGCGCCTCTTGGGTGCTGGTGAATGCAATGCCAGCTGAAATGCTCAGCAGGCATATTTGACCTGTCTAGGGATGCTTGACACTTGCAATAGGGGTGGATGGCTTTCCAACCGGCGCAGGTGATGCAGGTTTCTTTGCAGACTTTGAAGTCGGTTTCATTGAAAAGCTCCTAATCAGGACCGAATGATTCGATCTGTAGGATTAATTTCGCACGCCCTCAAAGATTTGAATAACGAATTTAAAAGAAAGTTGATATCGGATAATCAAATAGGTGAAGAATGGATATAGAACTCGCACGAACTTTTCTTGCGGTTGTTGAAACCGGTAGCTTCTTCAACGCTGCAGGCAAAGTGAATGTCACACAATCTACCGTCAGCATGCGCATCCGCTCGCTAGAGCAGCAACTAGGGCAACCGGTCTTCGAACGTAGCAAAACCGGTGCGACGATGACGGCGGCAGGGCGGAATTTTCAAAGGCATGCCACGACGCTCGTACGAACATGGTCGCAGGCCAAACTTGACGCAGCACTCCCCGCGACACTGCAGTCAGTCCTAGAGATCGGTGCCCCGCCGAGTTTGTGGGATGGCTTTCTGATAGATGCCATTCCAACTCTTAAAGCCAAGATTCCGAACCTGGCTATCAAGGCATCCCTGGCGACCCCGGACTCCTTGGGACCGCAACTTAATGACGGCACGCTGGATCTTGCCATAATGTACCGGCCCCAAAACACATCCGGACTTGCGGTTGAGCAACTCTTTGAAGACGAGTTTGTTCTGGTAAGCAGCAATAAAGACCCCTCGGTCGATCCGTTTGGGGAAAGCTATGTTTTGATCGACTGGGGCTTTGAATTTCGTGCACATCACCTGCTGAACTTCCCACAGTTCACCACACCAAGTCTGCAACTTGGGTTAGGAACTCTAGGGTTGCAGTATCTGCGGACTGTACCTGCGTCAGGATATTTTCCCCGGCGAGCAATCGAGTCAGAAGTTGATGCTGGCTGGTTGCATCTCATTGAAGACGCACCGCGTTTTGCCTACACGGCCTACTCCGTCTTCAGCGAAAGTCAGAGCGACGGAATTGCTGGTCGGGCTGCGCAGTTGTTGCGGAGATATGCGAGCGAGAACTTAAATGTCAGCCGTCGCAAGGAAATACTCTGACGATGCAGCCACCAGCACTGCCTGGAAGGTCCCAATTAAGCCGCTCATATGGGTTCCACTCGCAGCCTGCCCGGCAAAGAAACCACGAGATACGCCTAAAGTGCCGATACGGAACAGGCGCGTGGGTCACCGAACGGCTGCCGTCCACCTAAAGTAACCACTAGGACGTATTGCTGAATACGGGGGGCAGTATCGCCTTTTCGAGCCGGCGCGCACTTGGTGTGGGTCGGACCCGATCCATGCGCTGGACCGCCTTAGTCTGTGCCCTTATCAATTTGATCGTTGCTTGTTAGATCGGCCGTCATGGCCCGATGTGCATCCAACTCAACCTTGTCGGCCGCAAGGGCTGCGGTCTCCGGGGTTGAAGCACGCGCAAACGGTTTCGACTGGAAAGGGCTCTTGTCGTCAGACGCAACGCTAGGCGCGAATTTCAGCCGCACCAGCGCAAAGAGAATAAGAAGAATATGGGCCGTCCCTGTAACCATAAACAGGCTGGCTTCGCCAAATTCTGACATGGCGAAACCAGCGGCTGTTGGCCCAAGGATAGAACCAATACCGTAGACCAGCAGAAGGCCACCGCTGACCTGAATAAACGTGCCAGGAGCGGCGTGGTCATTGGCATGGGCCACGATGATCGGATACATGGCGAACACTGTCGCGCCAAACAGTCCGGCCAGCAACATGACTGCCCATAGACTGACGAACCCACCGAATAAGAAAAGCCCGTCCGCAACCAGGGCGCACAATGCGATCCCAACAAGGACCCACCGCCGATCCAGCTTGTCAGAGGCGTAGCCTATGGGGATCTGCGCAGCAGCCCCGGCAAGGATTGGGATACTGGCAAAGAGCGCGATGTCGCCAAGGTTCAAACCAATTCTGGCTGCGTAGACGGCTGCAAGGGTTCCGAAGGAGGCGTTGGACACCCCCACCATGAGAACAGCAACCACGGCAATCGGCGAGTTCTTCCACAGGGCGCGCATGTTCAGCGAAACGCTGGTCAGGGGAGTAGGTGTCGTTGTCGCAGAAATTGCCGTGGGCAAAAGGGCGAGGCAATATACCATGGCCGCCAGAACGAAGAAGAAATAGCCGTTGGCGTCGCCGAGAGTAAGGACCATCTGGCCCGCAGTCGTCGCCGCAAGGTTGACCATTGTGTAGATACCAAAAACGCGCCCCCTGGATGCCTGGTGCACCCGCTCATTCAGCCAGCTTTCGACGATCATCGCCGCCCCAGCGAAGCAGAACCCGGACCAAGCCCGAACGGGTATCCAGACCCAGGGCGTAATAAGCACAAGCGACAGCAGGACCGCGATTGCAGCAATCGCACACATTGCTCCGAACGCTCTGATATGACCCACGCGTGCAACAAGGGTTGGTGTTCGCAGGCAACCCGCCACATAGCCGATCGCCCATCCCGTGCCGAGAAGACCCAGCGAAGCGGCGGAGAAGCCTTCTGCCTCACCCCGGATCGGCAGGATCAGGCTGTTTACGCCCCCTGCGAACAGCAGGAAGGCTGACCCCAATAAAAGAGCGGCAAGCGGAAAAAGGCTTCTTATCATCGCTGAGGTCTCATAGGTCACACCCTTTTAAGAGTTTTCTAATTCTAGGAACACGGCAAGAACGCGAAGCAATCGGAGGTTCCCGGATCTCTCACTTCAGATGAAACCAAACCGCGAAAGCGTTGCAATATGCTGATGGTGGGCATTGATACAAAAAAATAGAACGTAAGCCCTGTTCACATACCTGAGTTTTGGGCTGATTGCAGCGAGACTTTGCTTTGAGCACAAATTCCCGAATGCCACCGCTCGCAAAACTCGACCTGTTGCGTCAAAAGTGGATGCACAGAAGGTCCAACTCCTGAACCATCAATTAGTCCGGTTTGGATCGGGCTCCAAGCCGCTGGCGAACTCGACGCTAGCGCCTCTAAAGCGGCAGGACTGGCGCGCGGCATATCCCGAAAGATTTCTTCACTGACCCTATTGTTACGCGCTCATAAGATAGCCACATGCTTTGTAATTGGCACTCAGGTGTGGCGAGTGCCAATGGATATCTAAGCACGCCACCCGTTTCCGGAAGTCTCGAAAAGGAGTATTTCCATGATGTTTA
>NZ_CALJXO010000354.1:0-12377 GCF_937988555.1 uncultured Boseongicola sp.
GAATTTGAGCGGCGAACATTGGGCCAAATCTATTCCACCAGTCCCGCACCGTTTCGTGGCTGATGTCGACGGCGCGCTCGTGCAGCAGGTCCTCGACATTGCGGAGCGAAAGGGGAAAGCGAACGTCCATCATGACCGCCAAGCGGATGATCTCCGGGCTGCTGTGAAAGGGCGTGTTTTCGTCATGAACAAAGGCTGCGAAACCACCCTGCCCGCCTCAAGAAGATTTATTCTGACAATGCCGGCGATTGAGCTCTGCCTGACCTTTGGCATGATCTTCAAGCAACCACTGCGGCAGGCCGAAGGCTTGATGCGCTCCATCGCCGGCCTACTGGGGGTTGAGATCGCGGTGCCGCATTACACGACTTTGTCACGCAGAGGCAACGGGCTGAGCTTGTCTGATAGAGCTATTTCCAAGAATTCCAAACCGGTCCTGGACAGTACAGGGCTGAGGATCTTCGGCGAGGGTGCCCTCTTGGCGCAAGCTGCACCTTGGCCTCGATCTTGTCAGTGGCCAGATCGTCTGCTCCAATTTGACCACAGATGACATTGCCGATCCGACTGCCCTACCGGGCCTGCTGGATCAGATCACCGGCCCGGGTGACCTGTTTCTGGCGGATGGAGCGTACGATGGAGAGCCAACATGCGACGTTCTAACCGAACGCTTCGGTTCGGCGATCAAACTCACGATTCCACCACCCAAGAACGCGGTCCTGAGCCCCGGCGCCGCCCGGAACCCGAGAATTCGTGACCGCCATATTGCTGAGATACACGCGCACGGTCGGATGGCATGGCAGAAGGCATCGCGCTACAATCGGCGCAGCCGGGGTGAAACACTGATGGGCCGCTGGAAGACCGTCATCGGGCCTAAGCTCAAGGCGCGCTCGTTTGAAAATCAGGAAACAGAAGCCAGGATTGGCGTCCGGATCCTTAACCGGATGACCGAACTTGGCCGGCCCAATTTCGATCGCATCGCCTGAAATCCATCTCGGGTAGGGCGCGTTCCGACCTCCTCTGGCTCCATGAAACAAGGCCGTAAGTTCCTAGCAGACGTCAGAATTGTGCCAATTATCCACGTTCAAAATAACCCCAACGGCGGAAGTATTCAAAATCCCGCTTCAAAAAGTCGCTTTTTGCCTTCAGAAGGAATAATTGCAGTTAAGTTACTCTCAAACTGACACATACGAGCGACTTAATGGACCATATAGACCTTATCGCGCTGCGCCACGAATTTCACCGCACTCCCGAACTTGGCTTTGCAGAGGACCAGACCAAAGCGCGCGTAGCCGAGATATTGAAAAGTCTCGGACTGGAAGTCCACGAAGGCGCGGGCGTCGTCGGCATATTGAAACGAGGGTCGGGCAATAGAGCTATCGGCTTGCGGGCGGATATGGACGCGCTGCCCATACATGAGACAAGCGCCCATAATTATGTTTCCCAGACCACCGGGGTCATGCATGCCTGTGGTCATGACGGTCATATGACAATGCTTTTGGGCGCGGCGGCGTCATTGGCAATTGATCCTGACTTTGACGGGACTGTGGTTTTCCTGTTCCAACCGAATGAAGAACACGGGCTCGGGGCGCAGGCCATGATCGAGGAAGGCGTGTTGGAGCGCTTCCCAGTTGAAGAAATTTACGCCATTCATAATTTGCCTGGCGTGCCCGTTGGCCAAGTCTCCACGCGGGCAGGGCAAATCTGCTCCAGCGAAAGCCTATTTGAGATCTTGATCGAAGGGCAAGGCGGACATGCTTCAATGCCACAAGTAGGGGTTGATGCGATTACGGTTGGAGCGGAAATCGTGCAGGCCTTGCAGACAATCGTATCGCGGAAATTGGCACCGGGTGCTGGCGTGGTCGTGTCTGTGACTGAGTTTTTGACCGACGGTCAGCGCAACGTCCTCCCGGGCACCGCAACGCTCAAGGGAGATGTCCGCGCACGTATGCCCGGAGACCGCGAGGCGGTTGCCCGCCTGATGCGCCAGATTGCCAAAGGGATCGGTGCCGCCCATGGCGTATCGGTGTCCGTTTCGTTCAACACCGAATTCATCGAGACCATTAATGCAGAGGAGCCGGTGCAAGCGGTGGTCGATGCCGCGCGTGCCCTTGGTCTGAAGGCAAACGGCAATTGTGAGCCGATGAGTTTCTCAGAAGATTTCGCGCATTTCTCAGACGCTATTTTAGGGTGCTTCTTGCTGATGGGGAACGGCGAAGAAGGCCCCTGTGGGCAGCCCCTGCATTCAGCGGATTACGACTTTAACGATGACCTTTTGCCTATCGGTGCTGCGTTCTGGGCGCAGCTTGTCCGGGATCGCCTCCCGAAGAGCGGCACACAGGAGACATAATTATGTTCGAGCCGCGCATGAGTGCATTTCGCAATTGTCTTGCGGAGAATGGGATCGACGTTGCTCTCATTACGGATGACGACAATGTCTATTACCTGACGGGCTACTACGACTATCTGCACATGGAGTTCGGTCGTCCAACTATATTGGTCGTGCATCGCGATGGTCCGAGCCTTTTGATTACCCCAACAATCGACCTCAACAGTGCCGACGCCGCAGCCCGCGTTGACACGATTGCCGCGTGGAATGACGGCATGGGCGAGGAATGGCGTGCCGAATTACCCGCAGCTGTCGAAAGGGCCAACCGCGTTGCCATTGAGCCAAACCATATGCCAGCGCTTGTGCGCAAATATATCGATGAACTGGTCGGGGCGCAAACCCTGGCCTCAGCAACACCGCTGCTGTCAAACATGCGCATGATCAAATCCGCGCAGGAACTGCAACTGGCGCGACATGCAGGCCAAGTTGCAGACGCCATGATGGCGGCAGGCCGCGCGGCGATTGGGGATGCTGTTGCGGAATACGAGGTTGCCCTTGCGACAGCGCAAGCCGGTACGCGCAAGTCTGCAGAGCTCTTAGCGGCGCACTACGACGATGCCGATATGTCGCCCAACACGCATTTTCTGCAAATCATGGCTTCCGGCGAGATGATCACCAAGACCCATCACCGTGCCACGACACGAATCATGCGGCGGGGCGAGCCGGTATTTCTGTGCTTGTGCGGCATGACCAATTTCCATCGTTTCAAGCTGGGATTTGATCGCACGTTCTGGATTGGTGAGATCGCGGATACGTCACAGGCGCAGGTCTATGAAGTTGCGCTGGCTAGCCAAAAAGCCGCCCTTGATGCGTTGCGGCCCGGCGTGACCGCGGAGAGCGTACACGCGGCTTACGCAGACGTCATTCAGGAGGCAGGGTTCGAGTATCCCTTTAGATGCGGGCGCGCGACGGGATTTAGTTTCTTGGAGGCCCCGCAGTTGGTGACGGGCGACACGACTATTTTGCAACCCGGCATGGTTCTTGCGGTCGATGGTTCTGTCAGTGTGGATACATTCCGCGCCCAAGTTGGGGACAGTTTCATCATAACGGAAGAGGGGTATGAACCATTAACTGATCACCCGAAGGCGATTGATCAAATAATTTTGTGACGAAGCCAATGTGATCTTCAAATGAGCCTCCCGCATGTCGTTTGGGCGGATACTATGGTCAACTTGCGCGCTTACAGTTGTGCGCCTCAGCAAGACCCTCTCTCCGCAAACCCTTCATGGTTGCCGCCAGGCTAATTCGAGCCCGTCTCAGCTTACTGTTGAGTGCGTGAATATATGCCGAACAAAATTACCGCCACTCGCCAAAAGCGGCGGTGCGGTTCGGCTTGAAATTGACCCTAGTGTAGAGATGCCGTTCCTATTTGAAATTCCCATGGACGGAAGCCTGAGCGGTGAAAAATTTATGCAAACTTCGCATGCGCCTAGATCGAAGATCTAGGCTCTGTCTCGCCTTCGAAATGGCAGGTGAGAATTCTCGGCGCGATTGTTGAGCCAGCATCCCGTTTCCTGTTTCGGAGCATGGCCGACAACTTCAGTCACTGCGCCATATGATCGGAGATTATCTGTCACGATCACTTCTTGATTACCGTATCGCTTGATTGATTTTCTAATGAATTTCAACTCCGCTCTCCAGGACCTCTCCATCATGAGCAACGGCGCGCCACAAGTAGTGCGCCTTACTGCTGATCTTCACAAATAACTCGTCCAAGTGCCCTTGCCCGTTCGAGTAAAATCACACCCGGTCGGCTCAATTCATGCGGGCCTCAACAAGCATTGAGCCAAAACAGTTCCACCAAGACCGCACGCCTTCATCGCTGATCTCCATCCCACGCTCATACAAGGGATCTTCCACGTTCCTTAGCGATAGCAGAAACCCGATAGACATCATCACCGCCACGCCGATGGCTTGTGGGCACGTATTGAAATAGCGAAACGGACTACGTTTTCTCATCCACAAAAGCTTATTCGTTGCCCCGCCTCGCCTCAAGTCAGTTTGCTCTGACGGTGCGTCGGACATTGATCTGTTAATTGTATTACTCAAAAATCGTGTCGTTCAAATGGGTACCGTCAGGCCGGTTTTTGTGCTGTCCATAACAACTGACGTACGAAAACGTTTTACATTCATGTCGTCAAAAAATAGCCGCTGAATAAGAGCCTGATATTCTTTCATATCCTTGGCCAATGCGATCAAGGCGAAGTCGGCTTCGCCAGTAATATAATAGCATTGCTGAATTTGCGGCTCTGACCGCATCTTCGTGCGGAAAGCGTCTAAATGCTGAACTCGTTCGCGTTCCAACTCGACCAAGATCAAAAATGTCATTTGCAGTCCGACTGCTTCGGGGTCCAGTTCTACCATTTCTCCGCGGATGATACCGGTGTTCCGAAAGTGGCGAATTTTACGCTGAATTGTTGGAATCGAAGCACCCGCTTCGATCGCAATATCTTCTAGTTTGGTGCGAGAGTTGGCTTGAAGCATACGTAGAATGGTTCGTTCAATCTGGCTCAGTTCCATTTTGATGTTATCCGGTCATGAATACATGCTATTTAGGTTCATTGTGATCACACAAAGTGCTATTTTGCGATACACTTGTGCAAATATATGCCTAAAATGATCAAGTCTCTCTGCGATAAGCTGGGAAAACTTGGGGCGGTGATTGGTTTTTCATTCCCCAGCATGTGAATGTAAGAGAAAGAGGTGAAATAGAATGCTTCAGAACTTAAAGTCAAAAGCTCTATCCGTGATGGTAGGCGCTCTGCTGATTGGAACTGCCCAAGCGGCAACGGCAGACGAATTGTCAGATAGAATAAACGCAGGTGAACCTATCCGTCTTGGCTTCGCGACAGCTATTCCTTGGGCGTACCCAGGCGATAATGGCGAGCCTTTAGGCTTCGTGAACGCAATTGCATTGGTAGTGCTTGAAGAAATGGGGATCACCAATTACGAGACATCGGTGAATGAGTGGGCCGGTCTGATCCCTGGCTTGCAAGCCAATCGCTATGACATCATCACCGGCGGCATGTATATTCTGAAAAGCCGTTGTGAGAACATGAACTTCTCGGATCCAATTGGACTTTTCGGCGACGCAATGTTGGTTCCCGCTGGCAATCCAAAAGGCATCCATAACTATCAGGACGTGATCTCTACCGGGGCCAAATTGGTCACTGGTGCTGGCTTCAACACTGTAGAAGCCGCCAAAAAAGAGGGCGTACCAGAGGACCAGATGATGCTGGTGGCTGGCGAGGTCGAGATTCTTGCGGCGATGAACGCGGGCCGTGCTGATGTTGCGGTTCAGACATTCTTTGGCGCCAAAGAACATGTCGACAAGTCGAATGGAAAATTTGAAGTGACCAATCCGGCCGATATGCCCGAGTGGACCAAGAACTGGGTCGGTATTGGCATGCGCCATTCAGACACTGATTTCCTGGCAGCGTTCAACGAAGCAATGGCCAAGGTTGTCGGTGGAGAGGCTTGGATGGCAAATACAGCCGAGTATGGTTACACCGAATTTCAACTTCCCGGTGAAGATGCCTCGACCGAATTTGCCTGTGCAAATCGCTAGACCATAATACTCGGATCAGGCGGCGCAAATATGCTGCCTGATCCAGTCTACCACCCAGACAAGGCCGCATCGTGAACTATTGGGAATTCCTGATTCAGTATCTGCCCAAGATGGCATCCGGTGCGGTTATGACGGTCAGTGTGATGATCTGCGCGCTGCTTTTGGCTGTCACGATCTCGATCATCTTCGGCTTGATGCGAATAACAAATAGCAAGCCAATTCAAGGCGTAGCTTTTGTATACATTGAGTTTTTTCGCGGCACTTCCCTGTTGGTCCAGCTATATTGGATATACTATGTACTCCCGTTGATGGGCCTGACCTTGTCGCCGTTCATGTCCGGTGTCATTGCTCTTGGTCTGAACTTTGGTGCCTATGGGGCCGAAGTGGTGCGCGGCGGCATTCAAGCCGTTCCAAAAGCCCAATGGGAAGCGGCGCTGGCGCTGAACTTCTCTTCCAAGCAACGGATCCGCCGGATCATTATCCCGCAGACATTCACAATCATCTTGCCGCCAGCCGCAAACCTGACGGTGGAATTGCTAAAGGCAACGGCATTGGTTGCATTGATTACAGTGGTCGATTTGATGTTTGTCGCCAAACAGCTCAACGCAACGACATGGCTGTCCGCTCAGGTTTTTGGCACTGCCTTGTTGGTGTACTACGCGATGGCACGCTTTGCCTTAATACCGTTCCTGCGTTGGCTGGAAGTTCTGGCAGCACGCAAGGTCGGTAAATCATGAGGGCACACTGATGGAATGGCGTTGGGAATTCGCAATAGAAATTCTGCCTCGGATGCTTTGGGCCACGGGCAACACATTACTGGCTGCTGGTGCGGGCTATGCTATTGCAATGGTTGTCGGGCTGATCCTGATGTTCGGACAGCAAACCCCTTATCGCGTTGTAAACATCGTTGTGCGCGAGTTGGTGGAATTTGTGCGTTCGACCCCATTGTTGGTACAGCTTTTCTTCGTCTTCTTCGTAGCACCGCAGTTCGGTGTTACCTTGTCTGCATGGACCTCTGCGATGTTGACGATTGGTCTGCATTTCGGAACCTACCTGTCAGAGGTTTATCGCGGTGCATTGGAAGGCGTTCCAAAGACCCAGTGGGAAGCCTGCCGCGCCCTGAATTTTTCTACGGTTTACACTTATCGTAGGGTGATCCTGCCGCAGGCCTTTCCAATCGCTTTGCCCGGAATGGGCAACTATCTAGTGGGCATATTCAAAGACACACCGCTGTTGGCCACCATCGGGGTCGCAGAACTGATGCACACTGCAAATGCGCTTGGTGCAGAAACCTATCGCTATCTGGAACCCTATACGATGGTCGGGTTTATCTTCCTCATTATCTCCTTGCCCACGGCATTGGGGCTGCGCCGACTTGAAGCCGCCGTTGCCCGACATCAGGGCAAAATTAAGCACTAAAGGTCGAATACCAATCATGGATACAAAACACCCGCTTGTCCTGCCCGAAGGAGGCCCTTTGGTCCGCTTTGCGGACGTGACCAAGCGCTACGGCGATCTGACTGTCTTGGATCAACTGAACCTTGATGTTGGTCACAATGAAATGGTCTCCATCATCGGGCCTTCCGGGTCTGGCAAAACGACGGTTCTACGCGTCTTGATGACGCTCGAGGCGATTAATGATGGTGTGATCTATTTGGACGGCGATCCACTGACCCATATGCCCAAGGGCAACGGGCTGGTGGTCGCCAATGAAAAATACCTGCGTCAGAAACGAACTGGCATTGGAATGGTGTTTCAGCAATTCAACCTGTTTCCGCATATGACCGCGCTGCAAAACTGCATCGAGGCTCCAATCCAAGTGCTGGGAATGAACCGCGATGAAGCCGAAGACCGCGCGATTGATCTGCTGCGGTTAGTTGGGATGTATGAAAAGAAAGATCAGCATCCGTCACGATTGTCCGGTGGCCAGCAACAACGCGTGGCAATTGCACGGGCATTGGCAATGCGCCCAAAGGTGATGTTGCTGGACGAGGTCACTTCGGCGCTGGACCCCGAAGTTATCGGTGAAGTCCTGAACGTAATCCGCTCGCTGAACAGCGAACATAACCTGACGATGATTATGGTTACCCACCAGATGGGTTTTGCTCGCGAAATTTCCGACAGGGTCTGTTTCTTCTACGCAGGCAAGATCGCCGAACAAGGCACGCCGGATCAACTTTTTGACGATCCGCAAAACGATCGCACAAAGCAGTTTCTGCGAGCAGTGCTGGACGCGAATTAAACCACATTTGCAATCAAGTTTTGTACCGAGAAGGCATCTGCGATGATACCAGGATTAGAAACTGAGATTATAGACCCCGAGGCCTATGAGCGCAGCGTAAATCGCCTTCGTGAAATGAAAGTTGTCTTGCCCAGGATTTCTGATCTTGCGGATCCGAAATGTCATTTGGCCGAGAAGTTCAAAGACATCGCCGATGTAGACCCAGACGCAGCCGATCCTCGAAACCTGTTCCGGGTAAATTGGCACAACGCCTCGGATCGGCGTGGTTTTAGCGATGTTCCAGATCATATGGTCCTGACCGAAGAGTTGACCGGAGTTAAAGCGAAGATTGTAGTGGCGCTGGGTAACCGCTTTCCAATGATCCACACGCACAAGGTACTGGCTGCCTATGGCTGTCTGATCCCTCGGCTGATGTCTGGCAGTTTCGATGCCACGAGGCATCGGGCTGTCTGGCCCTCGACCGGTAATTATTGTCGCGGTGGCGTTGCCATCGCGACTTTACTTGGGTGTCGATCAGTGGCCGTGCTGCCCGAAGGGATGAGCCAGGAACGTTTTGACTGGCTGAACCGTTGGCTGGCGGACCCGGCAGACATTTACCGCACACCCGGGACAGAAAGTAACGTCAAAGAAATCTATGATGCATGCCATGTGCTTGAGAAGGATCCAGAAAACCTAATCTTGAATCAGTTTGGTGAATACGGGAATTATATCATCCACCGGGCTGTCACCGGCCCGGCGTTAGAATGTATATTCAACCATGTGAACGCACCGGGCGGTCTGACAGCCCGAGCGTTTGTTGCTGCATCAGGCTCTGCTGGAACACTTGCAGCCGGCGACCATCTGAAAAACGCCCTAGGTACTCAGACCGGCGTGATCGAAGCGTTGGAGTGCCCGACGCTGCTGTATAACGGCTATGGCGAGCACAACATTCAGGGCATCGGTGACAAGCATGTGCCACTAATTCACAATGTGATGAACTCAGATTTCGCTATTGGTGTATCGGATCGTGCCTGCGACGGTTTGAATCTGGTTTTTAATACGACACCGGGGCGCGAATATTTGACCGAACGGCGCAGCCTTGGCCAGCGGGATTTGGCTAGCTTGGGCAATCTTGGTCTGTCATCAATCGCAAACGTCTTGGGGGCAATTAAATACGCCAAATATATGGGGCTTGGAGCTAATGATGTTGTCCTGACAATCGCCACAGATGGCGCGGACATGTACCACTCCGAACAGCGCCTCGCTGAGGAAAAATACTACGCAAACGGGTTCAACAAACTCGGCGCAGCCGAAAGTTTTGGCCAGGCAATTTTAGGCGCGTCTACGGATCATATGATCGAGATGACTCGGATAGATCGCGAGCGTATGTTTAACTTGGGCTATTACACTTGGGTGGAACAACAAGGCACGTCCGTCCGAGATTTCGACCGGCGCCGTGATCAGGGGTTCTGGGACGGCCTGATGGATCTCGTTCCCATCTGGGACGGAATGATTGATCAATTCAACGCGTCATAAGCGTGAATTCAGCCGCAAACTCAGTCTTCCATGTGGGGCGCAAGAAAAAATCATCCCGATGGCAGTCCGTCTGACAGGTGCAAAGGTAGCCGGATTTCGGCTACCACCCAACCAATGACCTGAAGCGCATTGCATCGCATCCTGAAACACCACGGATGTCGACCGCGTTGAACCGGTTAAAGGTGCTCTACTCCGGTGCCCAAGCACGCTGTGTTGGGACAAATAATTCCACCGTATCGCCCACACTCAGCGGTCCAGGTCGCTCGACCCAGGCTGTGACCCCGCGCCGCCCGTTGGCGGCCTGCTTAAATGCCTTTCCATGGCCCGGGCGATCCGTTTCGATCTCCTTGGCTGGCCAGTTGCACGGCGCGTTCTCCAGATCCACGGTAAATGTCGTGCCCATCTCCGTCTGCAGGCGGGATCCTGGCGGGATGTGGGTGAAGTCTGGGATGCCTTCGATCACGATTGACGCGCCAAGCCACGTCGGATCCAATTCCTCTAACCCAATTTTGGTGGCTATTTCGGCGTTTTCCTCCGTGGAAAGAATAGACAGTTGACGGGAGTTTCGAATTTCCGTGCCCTTGGGGTGCAACATAGTCACGCGCACGCAAGACGCGCGCGTCGTACCTGAATGCGCTTCTCCAACCACACCGGCAAACGTGGCTAGCGCATCAGTTAACGCTACGGACCTGATGTTGATCTCTGGCGCGGTGACCCGACCTAGCCATCTGATGGTGCCAGTATGCGCGGATTTGACTAAACAAGGCATGAGCGTTCCTTTTGCCGGTGATTCTCCCGTTCTATATTGGCAGGCGCAACCCAAATTCAGAGCGGTCAATTCATGGAGTCGAATTAAAACCGAAAATCTGCCGCTTTGACAGTAGGTGGTGTCAGACCAATGCGAACCAGTCTCTACAAGAACAGTGAGGCTGCTCCTTATACCGCGCCAAGACCGCGCCACTGGGCAAGAGCGGCGCACGGTTGAGCTTGAAATTGGGTCGTAAGTTGAGGCTTATTTCCGGATTGAACAGGTGGTAAATCGAGGGATGGGCGGATGCGAATTTCTGCAAACGTCGCATCCGCCTCAAGCAAAGCGCGCTCGCGTCGTTGAAACGGCAAGTGAGAATTTTCTGCCCGATTGTTCACCCAGCGGCCGGTTTCCTGCCTGTCAGCCAAACCGATTTCTTTCAGCGCCGCACCATACGAGCGCAACCGGTCCGTGACGATGACCTCCGGACGGCTATGCTTACGCATTGTTTTCTTAAAGTCTTTCAGCGCTCCCTTCCTATCGCACGCCCTCGTCACGAAGCTTTCCAAGCCTCACCTTCATGATCAACGGCACGCCAAAGGTAATGCCGCTCGCCTTTGCCTTTCACGAAAATCTCGCCCAAATGCCAGCGCCATCGGCTGAATTTCATGCCGGAAATACACCGTTTTCAGTTCTCCGCGGCAAACATCGGAGCAAACCGGTGCCACCAGTATCGACAGTTTCATGGCTCACCTCGATGCCGCGTTCGTGCAGCAGAGCTTCCACATTGCGAAGGGACAGCGGGAAATGGACATACAGCATCACCGCCAGACGGATAACCTCGCGACTCGTTTTGAAATAGCAAAATGGATCAGGTTTGGTCATATTCAGACGCTAGAAATCCGCTCTACCCGCCTCAAGTTGGTTTCTTCTGACAGTACTTGGCAAAGCGCTCATAGCGTGGGCAAATCCGTTCCGATGCGTGGACTGATGAACCTTGGCCCTCTATCGGTGATAACAATGTTCTCCTCGTGCACCAGGATCTTTTTGCCAACGGAAATTCCAGGCTCCAATGTCAACACCATCCCTGGTTCTAGCACCGTGTGATCGGTCGGGATCAACGACGGCCATTCGGTCAGCGACATGCCCAATCCGTGGCCCAACCGACCAGCGTTAATTCCCTCGGAATCGCGTCTCAACACCTCGTCCATGGCATGGAACAAGGTCGCCGCCGTGACACCGGGCCGTGCCGTCTCAAAGGCAGCATCCGAAGCTTCGACCAACCGCGCGTGGGCGAATTGAACCTCGGACGTTGCAGGCCCAATCGACCAGTTCCGATCGAAATCACAGAAGTACCCGTCCCAGACCAGGCCGGCGTCCAGCATCAAAACATCGCCGTTCGTCAATGGCGTCGTGCGGGCGGGGGAAATCACGTCTTGGTATCCGCCCTGCTCGGCTCCGCCAGCCAAATACGGAACCCAATCTGCACCCTCCTCAAGACAAAGAATCTGGAATTTCCGAAACACTTCATCGAGCGGCACCCCTGCCCTAGCAATCTCGGGCGTGCGCTCGAAAGCACGGCCGCCAATGGCACAGGCATTTTCGATCTTCGCAATCTCTGCCGGGGATTTCACCATGCGCAAGGCGCGCAAAATACCATGATCTCCTACTACTTTTCGCATGCCGATACCAGCTCGCACCGACGCCAGATCAGCTTGCGGCATACGGGTGTGAGTTTCGTGGCCGTCCGGCATCCCGATTGCGCCATCAGACGAAGTAAGTTCAACTAAAGTATCGGCCAGCAAGGACACACCGTCGTCCTTCAGATCAGGAGCACTCCAAGTGCGGATATCCTCTATCCAGGTTTCCCCCATAAGGGCTGCCCCAATAGTAGGAATCACGGCAACGGGTTTGCCCGTTG
>NZ_CALJXO010000355.1:0-3126 GCF_937988555.1 uncultured Boseongicola sp.
ACTTGCGCCAAAACCTCTATGCGATTTAGCTCGCGCTCGCTCATCATTACCCATCCCATGCTCAATCTCCCTCAACTCGTTTGATGGAGAGAGTGACATTTCTGCTTTGCACAGGGGTGACATTATCGCTTTGCGGCTACACACGTAAGTCGCATAATCAATATTATGTTAAATATACATGTATAGTTCAAATACGACCTTCATCTCAAAAATTAAATCAATTATTTAGGCTCTTTCGTTCAGTCCGAGAGTGCACCCAATTACCAACTCAAATGTTTGTTCCATCTTTAGCACATTCCCAATTACGTCTGATCGACGACCAATCTTTCCCAGTTTCCCCTTGTTCGGTTTTCTGCAACGGTTCACTGATCGACAAACGTCCCAAAGGAAAATGCCATGGCCTCGCTTCTTATTCTGAATGGTCCTAATTTGAACCTCCTTGGGACAAGGCAGCCTGACATCTACGGCACCGTGACTTTGGCGGACATCGAGGTGTTATGTCGTGATACCGCGGCTGAGTTCGGAATGGACATTGAGTGCCTTCAGTCCAACCATGAAGGCGCGCTCGTGGATGCCATCCACGCCGCACGCGGCACGCACAGCGGTATTGTTTTGAACGCCGGCGCATATTCGCACACATCGGTTGCGCTACACGATGCGATTGTGGGCACGGAAATAGCTGTGATCGAAGTTCATATCTCGAACATCCATGCGCGTGAGAGCTTTCGCCATCACAGCTTCATCACCCCGGCAGCGCTAGGGATGATTTCCGGTGTCGGCGTTCATGGATACTCCCTGGCCGTCAGGGCTTTAGCCGAATACCTTAACGTGATTTGATATGAACTCGGCGCTGCTGAGGTTGCTCTCGGCCAAGACCGTGGAAACAGCCTAGACGATCCTGACAGCTGAAATGGAACGTTTCGGGTTTGACCGTTTGCTTTACGGGATGACGCATTTTCGCGACGCAAGCGTCGCTTGGCGATCCAAGAGATATGTTTATCCTGTCGAACCACCCGGATGACATGCAGGCGTATGTGAATGAGCGAATGTTTGTATCAGCTCCTATGACGACTTGGGCCGTCAACAACGACGGCGCGATGTCGTGGTCGATGGTGACCGAGATGGAAGGTGAGTTGACCAACGAACAGAGCGAAGTTCTCGAACTTAACCGGAAGTTTGGTGTGCTCGCTGGCTATACGATCTCGTTTCCTGACCCCTCACCCCGCCAGAACGCCGCTATTGGGCTAACGGCGCGACCGGGTTTAAGTCAATGCGATGTCGAGCAGCTTTGGGCGCGTCACGGCGAGGAAATAGAGGTGTTCGCTCAGGTGGCCCATCTAAAACTTGCCTCCCTGCCCGTTTCTGTGGCGCAGCAGCGGCTTACAAAGCGTCAACGCGAGGCTTTGGAATGGATCAGTGAAGGCAAAACCACTCAGGATGTGGCGACGATCATGGGGCTGACCACTGCCACGGTCGAAAAGCATCTGAGGAAGGCGCGCGAAGCGCTGCAGGTGGAAACCACGGCGCAGGCCGTGATGAAAGCATCGCTGCAACGACAGTTTTTGTCTTTGAAACCTGAACATTCACGCACGGCTCTAATGTTGGTGAAATCTTCACGCTGTAGTCATGCATAATGCGTCGGTATGGAATACCATACTTCACTTAGGTCAATTTGCTTGTCATATTGAAGATGTTCCGTGAGTGGAGGCTTTGTCCTTGGGAACGTCCTTCTGGCATCATCCGTAATTTCGGGTGGAACCGTGAGGGGGTCGGGTAACCGACGCCGGCTTGATGGCGCATTTTACGCCGAACGGTCGGCAATTTTCTGAACGAGTATGGCCCGCGCCAGTTCCTCATCCCCATTGGCCGCGCGCGTGGTGGGTCAAGGTACTAGGCGGAGCTGCGTCCCGGCAGCTCCACCTTTTGTTTTTTAGGATCAGCCCTGGGCGACCTTGGCGACCTCTGCGGCGAAGTCTTCTTCTTTTTTGTCAACGCCGTCACCCACTTTGAGGCGGACGAAACCAGTTATGGTCACGCCCGCAGCTTCGGCGGCTGCTCCGACGGTTGTTTTGCCGTCATCGCTTTTGACGTAGGCTTGGTTCAGCAACGTGACTTCGGACAGCCACTTTTGCATCCGTCCACCTATCATCTTTTCGATGACCGCTTCGGGTTTGCCACTTTCGCGGGCGATATCCATCTGGATCGCCTTTTCTTTCTCGACAACCGCTGGATCAAGATCCGCCTCAGAGAGCGAGACCGGGTTGATGGCTGCGATATGCATGCCAACGCCGCGTGCAAACTCTTCATCGTCGCCGGTGAAAGCCACAAGAACACCGATATTGCCCATGCCTTCAGCAGCGGCATTGTGAACGTAGGTCGTCACATTGTCGCCGGTCAGCTTCGCCATGCGGCGTACGCCCATGTTCTCACCGATTTTCGCAACAGCGTCGGTTACGATGTCTGCGATCGGCTTGCCGTTGATCTCTGCCGCTTTAAGGGCTTCGAGATCGTCCACAGTTGCCGCGACAGCCGCAATACCCGCGACCATTGCCTGGAACTCGGCGTTTTTCGCCACGAAGTCGGTTTCCGAGTTGATCTCGACAGCGACAGCGGTGCCGCCCGAAGCCGAAACGCCGACAAGGCCTTCCGCCGCAGTGCGACCGGATTTTTTTTCAGCTTTTGCCAGACCCTTGGTGCGCAACCAGTCCTGAGCGGCATCCATGTCGCCGTCAGTTTCCGTAAGCGCTTTTTTTGCGTCCATCATACCTGCGCCGGATTTCTCGCGCAGCTCTTTCACAAGTGCAGCCGTGATTGCCATTTCGGCTCTCCTCAAATGTAATCGGTGCGGGCGCGACCTTGGCCGCGCCCTGTATCAGACATCAGACAGCCAGAGCCTTACTCGGCTTTGGCGTCCGCTTCAGCAACCGGAGCTTCAGCAACCGGAGCAGCTTCCGGTTGGATTGCTTCTTCGACCGCCTCTTCCAAAGCGCCAAGATCAACGCCAGCGGCGCCGAGCTGAGCGCTCATTCCGTCAAGAGCGGCGCGGCTGGCGAGATCGCAATAGAGTGCGATTGCACGGGCTGCGTCGTCGTTGCCGGGGATGATGTAGTCGATGCCGTCGGGCGA
>NZ_CALJXO010000356.1:0-31822 GCF_937988555.1 uncultured Boseongicola sp.
AGCCAAGGTGGTCCTTGAGTCACAACCAGACGGCACGCTGCTTTGCTACGATGCAACGGCTGTTGTCGGTGGCAAACTTGCGCAATTGGGCAGTCGATTGATCCAAGGCACTGCTAAAAAACTCGCAGCGCAATTCTTTGAGAGCTTTGCTGAAATCGTCGGACAACATCGGGGCAATTGAAGTTAGGTAGGCTTATCGAGACGCAACTTGATCTCTAGTCCTGCCATGAATGCCACAATCGCATCAGAAATGACGCCTTCTTTGTCGTTGGACAGAACACTTTCGTAAATCAGATCACGCACGCCATAGTAGAATATTCCCCCATGCATGATCCATGCGAATTCGATCTCGCAGTCGCGGGCTGCCCTATCAGGTAGGCCGAATTCGGCACGCGCTTCGATTAGGATCGGTTCCAGAATGCGTTGGCGGACCAGATGCATGTAGCGACGGTTGATATCCACACCCTTCAGGCCCGAAAACAGATAAATCCGCATCCATTCGCGGTCAAAGATCACGTCCGTATAGAGGTTGTAAAATGTGTTCAGCCGCTCCGAGAGAGGTCGCGAGCGATCCCGCAAGAGCGGTTCCCATTCCGGCAGCCAGCGGTTGACATAAACGGCGTCATAGACCTCAGAGATGAGATCATCTTTGGACGGGAAATACCGGTAGAGCAACGGTTGCGTCACGCCGAGCTTTTTGGCCAGCCCACGGGTTGAGCTTTCAAAACCCTCTTCGGCGAAGAATTCGATCGCCTTATTGATAAAGTCCTGACGCCGCTCAGACGACGGAAGCCGTTTTCGTTTCGGCTTTTCGTTATCTTTTGCGTCAATCAGGGTCATTTCTGCCTTCTATGCGTCGGGGCTGTCAAAGTCGATGTCCAGATCGAAGACCACCGGCCCTGTCGTATACGGTTCACGCCCGATCTGTTCGCCACGCCAATGCATAGGCGTTTTGACTGTCATTTGCCCAACGGGCACCTTAAGCCGTTTCGAGAACGCCCTGATCTGGGTCACGATGCACCCCGTAAGTGCGCCGTTAAACAATGCAAGCGGGGGTGGAGCAGTGCCGTCACCCCGTGAAAGGGCCCCCCTAGTCAGTGGCCAGATGGAAGGTCTCGTCTATCGTGACGAAGTGCACCTTGATGTCGTTGCGCATTTTTTCGGTGCTGGTTCCGGGCCCTTCAAAGACGACATCAAACGTCTTTGTTTCTTGATCCGTCATGCGCCACCCATCCTAAAATAAATTATCAATTGATAAAAACATGAGGACCAGCCTGAGGCAAGACCATTGACAGGGGGATGTATTTAATTTGTCATTCGATAAATAAGCAATCCGAACGGGGGACAATCCAATGACAAAGCTGACGAGACAAGACATTTACGACACCGCAAAAGAGCTTTCGAACTGGGGCCGTTGGGGGGAAGATGACCAAATTGGGACACTCAACAATGTGACACCCGAAGACGTGATTGCCGCCGGCAAGCTGATCAAGAAAGGCAAGGCCTTTGCTCTAGGCCTGAACCTAAAAGAGAAGATCCAATCGGGTCTGTTCGGTGGCCGCTGGAACATGATCCACCAAATGATGGCGACGGGCACGGATGCCGTTACCGGAGAACAGGACGGCGACGGCAAGGCCTACCTGCGCTACGCGGATGACGCGATTAACCTGCCCTGTCAGGGCAGCACACAATGGGATGCGCTGTGCCACATCTTCCTGGATGACAAGATGTACAACGGCTTTCCGGCGACTGATGTGACAGTCAACGGCGCCAAGCATCTGGGCATTGAAAACGTGCGCGATAAGATGGTTGGGCGCGGTGTGTTGCTGGATGTGGCGCGCTGGAAGGGCGTCGATGGTCTTGACGATGGCTACCCGATTACGAATGCCGATCTTGATGGCTGCGCTGCGGCGCAGGGTGTCGATATTCGCAAAGGCGATTTTGTGATCGTGCGCACGGGTCACCAAGAACGGTGTTTGGCTGCGGGCGACTGGACCGGATATGCGGGCGGCGACGCACCCGGTTTGGCGTTTGAGACAGCCTATTGGATCAAGAACAACGATATCGCCGCGATCTGTGCCGATACATGGGGCTGCGAAGTCCGCCCGAACGAAACCGACGAAGCCAACCAGCCGTGGCACTGGGTCGTTATCCCTGCAATCGGCATATCCATGGGCGAGATTTTCTACCTCAAAGAATTGGCCGAGGATTGTGAAGACGACGGCGTATACGAGTTTTTCTTCACCGCACCACCTTTGCATATTCCAGGTGCTGCGGGTTCTCCGATCAACCCGCAAGCCATCAAGTGATCCTCTGGGGGCGGGCATCTTCGGTCAATGTGCAAAAAGTTCTTTGGGCATTGGACGAGATTGGCCTGCCTTATGAACATAAGATCGTGGGCGGCAAATACGGGGGTCTTGATGATCCTAAGTTTGCCGCCCTTACGCCCATGCGCCGCGTGCCTGTTTTGCAGGATGGCGATGTCGCCCTATGCGAAAGTCACGCGATCCTGCGCTACCTTGCACGCGATCAGATGACCCCTGTGGGAGATATGTGGATGGAGTTTGGATCAACCACGCTACAACCGCCCTTTATCGGGCTATTTTGGCAGCGGGTGCGCATGACGCCAGCGCAGCAGGACGCGCAAGTTTTGGCCAGCCAATTGGACGCGTTGAATGCTGGGCTGGCCATTCTGAACACGAGCCTTTCAGACGAGCGCGCCTTTATCGCAGGCGATGATTTTACAATGGCTGACATTGCACTTGGCAGCCTGTTCTATCGGATCACGGATCTTTACCCTGACCTATTGGCCGATCATCCACATGTGGCGAAATGGCACAAATCCATTGCAGCCCGTGCCGGATACAGGCAGTGGATTGCGACTTCTTATGATGAATTGAAGGTGACTTGATGAGACCCGCCCACTACGCCTCATTCGTCTTTGGGTTTTTCCTGTCGATGATCATGTCCGCGATCATTTCCGGTGTCTCGACCATTTCGGCGCTCAGACTGACAGGGGAACTCGCCGCTGTCTAGTTTCGCGCGTGGTATTCAAGTTGGTGCATCGCATTTCCATCCGTGCTGGTCGTTGCCCCAATCACACAGCGGATTGTCGGACGGCTGACCACACCGCCCGCCTAAGTTCACATCCGCAACTGATAGCTGGCAGGCGTCCAGCAGTAGCTGTGGCCATGGCGTTCAACGTAGCCAATCGACGGAAACGGCATGTGGTGGCCGCTGACCAGAAGGCCGTCCGTTGCGACCATATCCAGCACCCGTTTGCGTGATGCGATCGCCATGTCTTTGTTGTCGTCAAAACCGACCGTGCTGTCGGGATACTGCAACGAAAAGACGTAATGATTGGTGACGTCGCCCCAGACCAGCAAGGACTTATCGCCACTTTCTAGGCGATACATCATATGGCCGAGCGAATGGCCGAATGCAGCTTCGGCGGTTAATCCGGGCACAACCGCGTCGCCGTCCTCAAGAAATGTCATTCGATCTGCGAGGGGCGGGATCAGCTTGAGGAACATCTCGCGGTTTTGGGCCCGCTGCGGCGGGATTTCCGATCCGTCAGTCCACGCATCAAACTCGCGCCGGCCAATGGCGTAACGGGCGTTGGGAAAGGTAGGTGCATCGCCCTCCATCACACCAGCGATGTGGTCGGGGTGGCAATGGGTGAAGGCCACCACATCAATGTCTTCAGGGGCATACCCCGCAAGGCCCATTCGCCGCGCCAGATTGCCCGCGTTATTGTCATGGCCCATCGCGCCAAATCCGGTGTCAAAAAGAACCGTCTGCCCACCGATACTGATGATCGTTGGGGTATAGGTATTCTCAAACCCGTTGGCCGGCAGGTTGTTGGCAGCGGCAATCGCAGCTATTTCAGTTGCAGATTTGTCCATCGCGAAGGGTGGGTTGATTGGCTTTCGGATATGCGCACCATCAAGGATCGTAGTCACGTCTGCTTGGCCAAGGGTGAAGCGGTGAAGCGCGGGGCGATAAGTGTCTAGATCGTTCATGGCAATGGCACCTCTGTTGTGAATTTGGGGATGGAATAGCCTTTTTGGACGGCGGGGCGCTGCGCGATATGCACATACCAATCGCGCACGTTCGGGAATTCGTTAAGATCGATTTCCTGCCATTCAAACCGCGATACCCAAGGCCAACACGCCATGTCAGCGATCGAATACATGCCGCGCCCGTCGCCTGCGATATAGTCGCGCCCTTCAAGTCGTTCGTTGAGAACACGGTACAGGCGCTTGGCCTCATTCCAATAACGCTGTTCAGCGTACTCAGATTTGCCCTTATTGTATTTGACGAAGTGATGGACCTGCCCAAGTATCGGGCCAAGGCCGCCCATTTGCCACATCAACCATTCCACCATCTTCCAATATTCGTCACCTTTGCATTGAAATTTATTATGTTTGTCAGCTAGATACATCATGATGGCACCCGTCTCCATCATCTGGATGCCGGTCTCATGATCGACAATCGCGGGGATGCGGTTGTTAGGCGTGATCTTCAAAAAATCCGGCGCGAACTGTTCGTCCTTTGAGATGTCGATGCTGTGCACGGTGTAGGGCACGCCCAACTCTTCAAGCAGAATTGAGACCTTACGGCCGTTTGGAGTGGTCCAAGAATAGAGGTCAATCACGGTCGTTCCTTTTGTGGGTCAAACTTCGGCAGTCATCGCGTTGATAGTGGATTTCAGGTGCGTGCGCATGGCAGACTTGGCCCCGGCGCGATCGCGTTTGGCGATGGCAGTGACAATTGCGTCGTGTTCGTCAAATGAATGATAATCCGGCGGGGGGCCTTGGACCCCCAGCGACAATTGCCGCCAGACAACAACTTGGCGCACCGCGTTCATGATTTTGTGCAGCTCGTGCAGCAAAACATTGCCCGCGCTTTGGGCGATCAGATCATGAAGCGCGTGATCGAGGCGTTCGTATTCATCCCACGTGGGCGCGCCCCGAATTTCAGTGGCCAGCGCAATTGCGCGACTGATTTGCTGTGGCGTTGCATGTAAAGCGGCCAGCTGTGCCAGTTCCGGTTCAAGCGCGATACGCGCCATCATGGCGTCATGTGGACCTGTGCGATCAATCAGATCTGTCATTGAAATCAGGGTGCTGGGTGGGTTGATCACAAAGGTTCCACGCCCGACATAGCGATTGATCCGGCCTTCATTTTCCAGCACCGCGAGCGCTTTGCGCAACTCTGGTCGGCTGAGGTTCAAGGTTGCGGCCAGCGTGCGTTCTGGGGGCAGTCGACTGCCTGCTTCGTGGTCATTTTGCGTTATCCAATGCCGAACCGCGTCCAAAGACGAACGCTCCTTTGGTTGACCAATATTGACTTGGCTTTGCTCCGCTATCTGATTTTCAGATGCCGGGTATACAAAACTATTATGCGATCTATCAGAACTCATCGGCCATTCTATGGAAAGTCGGAAATGTGGTGCTCCGGTTTCACGATTCGCTAAGTTGGTCAACCAATCGAATGCTAACCGGGGGGAAGATGGACGACGGACAGCTTTGGGCAGGGGTAACGACAGCTGACAGCATGGCATTACCTGAAAAGATGCGGGCCTGGGTGCTTGGCGATCCTGACGAACTGTCTTTGATCGACAAGCCATTGCCAGTCCCCGGACGAGCAGAGGCGCTAGTACGCATCGACGCGGTGGCTATCTGCGCAACAGATCTTGAAGTGATTTCCTACGGCACGCCTGCGCTTGTCGAAGGCGGCAAACCCTTCAACAAAAACTGGACGCCCGGCCATGAATATATGGGTACGATTGCTGCGCTCGGTCCAGGTGTTGATGAATTTGAAATTGGTGACAGGGTCACGGTTGAAATTCATGCAGGCTGTGGTCAGTGCAAGCGCTGTCGGATGGGCATGTACACATCTTGCCATAACTATGGTTTGAACTACGGTAAAAAGGACAAAGGCCACCGGGCGAATGGATTTACGACCAACGGTGGCTTCGCCGAATATGCGGTGAACAACATCAACACGATGATCAAAGTGCCCGACGACATGTCTGATGAGACAGCGACATTGGTCGTCACAGCGGGCACGTCGATGTACGGGCTGACTGAACTTGGCGGGCTGGTTGCCGGCGAAAGTGTCGTGGTGATCGGACCGGGATCAATTGGTTTGCTGGCTGTCGCTGTGGCCAAAGCTCTCGGAGCGTCGCCGGTCATTCTAGTTGGCACCCGCGAGAACAGAAATGAGATCGGGCGCCAACTGGGTGCGGATATTGTGATTGACGGTCGCAAAGAAGACGTTGTTGCCCGGGTCATGAAGATCACCGGCAAAGGCGCGGATTATGTGGTGGATTGCGCGGGCAATGAGACCACGGTGAATGATGCGGTGCATATGACTAATCGCGGCGGGCGTGTCTGCCTTGCGGCCTTCCCGAAAAAGCCGGTCACCTTTGATTTAGGCTATCTGGCCGTGAACAATGTCTATCTTTACGGCATCCGGGGCGAGGGCAAATCTGCCACCCACAGGGCCATGGCGTTTATGGCTGAAGGGCGGTTTGATGCTTCGGTCATTCACACCCATACCTTTCCATTGGACCTTTTGCCCGAAGCGCTGCGCTATGCCAAAGAGCGTGTAGATGATGCGATCAAAGTCGTCGTGTCGATGCGCGGAAAAGGCAACAGCACGGGTGACAAGACATGAAGGCAAGGCGCGGGATTTATGCGGCGGCAGTCTCACCGTTTGAGGCAAATGGGCGTTTGAACTCTGGCAAATTGGTGGCTTACTGCCAGCATTTGCTGAGTGACGGTGGGTGCGATGGCGTTGCCCCAACGGGTACGACAGGCGAAGGTACATCTATCGCGATGGCAGATCGTTTGGCGCTGCCAGGCGCATTTGCTGATGCGGGGATCTCACCAGATCGGGTCATCTTTGGTACCGGTGCGCCTGCTTCTGGGGATTGTCTGGCGCTGACGGCGGCTGCTTGCGATGCCGGGTTCACGAATGCTTTGGTGCTTCCGCCCTATTACTACAAGGCTCCATCTGATGATGGGTTATTCGCATATTACGCCAATCTGGTGAATGGTTTGGGCCGCGATGATCTGCGCATTTACCTCTATCATTTCCCCCAGATGTCAGCGGTGCCCTTGTCCGTTGAGCTGGTGACGCGGCTTAAGGCGGAATTCGGGTCTGTGATCGCCGGGCTTAAGGACAGCAGCGGTGATTTTGCGCAATCGGCGGCCTTCATAACTGCCACAGGCGGCGTTGATGCGGACTTTGATGTTTTTCCATCCTCGGAAGCGATGCTTTGGGATGGATTGGCGCTGGGCAGTGCGGGGATCATCTCGGGCTCAACCAATGCGTTTGGCGCTAAGGCGCAGGCCGCTTTGCAAGCACCCCAGGGCGGCGCGCGCGATGTTGCGATGGAGGCTGTTAAGGCGGCACGGACGATGGCTGGGAAATATCCGATGATGGCGGCTATGAAGCAGGTCGAGGCATGGCGCAGTGGCGACGACAGCTGGACGCGAATGGCGCCACCATTGGTGCCGCTAAGCGACGCACAGCGGGCGTCTTTGCGCGCCGACCTTGATGCGTTGAACGGATAGAACAGGAGGCCGCAATGGCAGATCACGGACCGCACCATATCGAAACGAACCCCGACCCCGCGGCCTTCGCCCATTGGCCCGAAGGCCTCTATCAAGAAATGCTTGCCAGCCAGAACAATGGCTGCGTCGGCACGGTTCTGGTGTCTGAAACCGACCGTGTGCGGGTCTGGCATTTGCACATTCCTGTCGGCACACGTTGTGGGTTCCATCGGCATGTGAATCCCTATTTTTGGTCGGCGTTGAAGGCGGGCGAGGCCCGTGGATATTTCTCATCCGGAAACGTCCGGGACACCACGCATTACGTCGGCGAAACCAAGCATTTTTACTATGGACCGGGGGACTACATGCTCCATTCGGTTGAGAACATCGGGGACACTGATCTGGCCTTTGCCACGGTCGAATTCCTCGATGGCACGAACCCACCGCTGGCGATCCCGCCAGAGGTGAAACTGGTCGCACCAAACGCGGCTTGAGCCTTGCCAATCTAGCAGGTTTCAAGATCGGTCTTAAGGCGCGGTTCGCTTAAAAAACATAAATACTGGGAGGAGATATCATGAAGAAAATCGTATATAGTCTAGCCGCTGCGATGGCCTTGACCGCCACGGCGGTGCAAGCCGAGGAGATCACCCTACGGATCGGATCGGGCCACCCGCCCGGCGTTGTCTATGCCGGTCTGATGATCGACTATTTTCAGAAAGAACTGAAAGAACGCGTCGAGTCCCGCACAGACCATACGCTCAACATCGTCGAAGGCTATTCGGGTTCCATCGTGAAGGTCACCGAAGTGCTGGAAGGCGTCCAAGACGGCGTATTGGACATTGGTGGCATGTGCTTCTGCTTTGAGCCGTCAAACCTGCCGCTTCACGCGTTTCAGGTCATGTTGCCATTTGGCACGATGGACCCGGTCGAGAGCCTTGGCATTGCTCAGGACGTCTATAAAGAAGTGCCGTATCTGACGGACGTATTCGAGGAGGAGTACAACCAGGTGTTGCTGAGCCGGATCGCCGACGGTGGCTACAACCTTGGCACCAAGTTCGAATGGAATGAATTATCAGATCTAAAGGGCGAAAAAATCGGCGGCGCGGGGATCAACCTGAACTGGTTGGAAAATGCGGGCGTTGTGCCTGTGTCGTCCTCGCTGGCCACATCTTACACCGAAATGTCCACGGGCGTTTATGACGGCTTCATCATGTTCCCATCCGCTTGGGTGAATCTGAAGCTTTACGAGCCTGGCCCTTACTACACGTTGATCGGCTTTGGTTCGATGACGTGGCACGGGCTGACGATCAACAAGGACACATATGACGAACTGCCCGAAGATTTTCGTGCAATTCTGCATGAAGTTGCAGCGGATTATGAAGAGCAAACCGGCATCGTGAACCTGCGCGAGTATGATCGCCTTATCGACGAATTGCGCGGTCTGATCACTGTGACCGAGATTGATGCCAACGTGCGTCAGGAATGGGCGGAATCGCTGCGTGATTGGGTACAGAAAACCGCAACTGACCTGGAAGGACAGGGGCTTCCTGCCAAGCAGGTCATGAACCTTGTGCTCGATAGTGCTGAAGCGCGCGGCTACGACTGGCCAGTGCGCTATTCAATCGAATAAAACTCACCCAGCCATAGGATGTGTGGGTCTCCTTGGCCCACGCATCTTCTTTATCTCTTAACTTGAAGGCATCTTTTATGTTTCTGGTCCGGGTCACTGACTGGTTGACGAAGACTCTGATGATTATTGGCGCGATCTGGGCCTTCTGCCTCTGCTTCGTCGCTTTGACAGACATCGTCCTGCGCTCAACCAACATCCCGATTTCCGGCACCAAAGAGATTGTCGCTAATTCCGTAGTGATCATCGTGTTTATGCAAGTGGGGTACGCCGTTCGCAGCGGATCAATGCTGCGCGCTGACTTTCTGGTTTTGATGTTTCCTCAATGGGTCCAGCGGATTCTGACGGCGTTTGCGCTGATCCTCGGAGCAGTCTTCTTTCTTTACCTTCTGAACGCTGCCATCGAGCCCGCGATGCGATCGTTCCGCCGGGGCGAATTCGACGGGGCGGGCGCGCTTCAAGTTCCGGTCTGGCCTGCACGATGGGCAATCGTTGTTGGAGCAGGTTTGGCGGGCTTCAACTACTTGCTGCTGAGCGTTGTCGAGATCTTCGGCCTGCGCGTCGAAAGAATGGACTTATGATAGGTAGCCTAACCAATGTTTGATTTCTCAACTGCCTCGATCATTATCGTCCTGTTGCTGGCCTTGGTCCTTCTGGGTGTGCATGTGGCAATCTCGCTTGGGATTACCAGCCTTGTTGGTATTTATTTGGCCACTGGAAAATTGCGGATTGTTGAGGCGACAATTGCTTCAACATCTGCCGAAGCGCTTCGCGATTTTACCTTTGCTGTGATTCCTCTGTTCATGCTGATGGGCGAATTTATGGGCAGGTCGGGGGCGGTGACCGACATATATGTTGCAATCAACCGCAGCCTGAAATCCGTGTCCGCTCGCCTTGGCGTTGCAACGGTGCTTGGCAACACAGTGTTTTCCTTTGTGACAGGAGTTTCGGTTGCCTCCGCAGCAGCCTTTTCCCGGATCGGTTATCCCGAGATGCGGGCGCATGGCTACAACCGCGGCTTTGCTTTGGGGTCGATTGCCGGGTCGAGTGTGTTGGGGATGCTGATCCCCCCCTCTGTCCTGATGATCGTCTGGGGCATACTCACCGAGCAATCCATCGGACGCCTCTTCCTCGCCGGCGTTTTGCCGGGGGCGATCCTGGCCAGCTTGTTCATTGCCTACATTCTGATTGCTGCCTGGTGGCGGCCCGAACTTGTCGGACATGGTAAAGAAGTAGAGCCAGTTGAGCTTGAGCCGGATGCCTTTGACAGCGCAAAAGCCAAAGTCAGTCCGAAGCAATTTGCGATTTCGATCTTTGGTGTCCTCGGTATTATCTGTTCGGTGTTGGGCGGTATCTGGTTCGGCCTGTTCACCCCGACCGAAGGGGCAGGAGCAGGGGCGGCATTGGCGCTTATTCTGGCCTTTGTCAAAGGTATGACGCTGGGTGGTTTCATTGATGCGGTTTATTCCGTCGGAAAGACTGCCGCGCCGATCCTGATCCTATTGCTCTGCGCCGCGCTCTACTCGCGCACACTTGCGATGGCGGGGGTCACAACAGAAATCCGGGAGTTCTTTGTCGGTTCAGGGTTCAAAGCCTGGACAGTTTTCGCAATCATCCTGCTGATTTGGTTCGTGCTGGGTATGATCATCGACAGCATCTCGATCATGTTGCTGACCGTCCCGATTGTGGAACCCGTGGCAATTGCCTTTGGTTTTGACCAGCTGACCTTTGCCATTGTCGGGATCATCGCGATTGAGGCCGGGTTGTTGACCCCGCCTTTCGGTTTGCTGGTCTATACGGTCAAGGCCGCGATTCGCGATGAGAGTGTCGGTGTGCAGCACATCTTTTGGTCTTGTATTCCGTATTGGCTGATCATGCTGTTCTTGGCGGCGCTGATGATGGCATTTCCCGGTGTTGCAAACATGCTTCCAAACGCGCTCATGTAGCCAAACGAAAGGACTACCCGATGCCCGCATTCTGGCTTGCCCGCTCCAAAATAAACGAACCTGTCGCCTACAAACGCTACACCGATCAGGTGCCTGCGATCATCGCAAAGCACGGCGGCAAAGTACTGGCCCGCGGTGGCAAGTTTGAAGTCATGGAAGGGCCCGATTACTTTGAGCGCTTTGTGGTCATTGAGTTCCCGACGTTCGAAGCGGGTGTGAACTGCTTCCGTTCACCCGAATATGACGAGGCCGCGCGCCATCGCCGCGAAAACGGTGTAGGCGAAGTGCAAACGATCATGCTCGAAGCTGGTGAGTTCACAAAATAGAACCATATGAGGGACCAATGATGAAAACGACGCGCGTAGTGATGAAGGCCCATGGCGGGCCAGAGGTGATGGAACTGGAAACACTTGATCTTGCCCCGCCCGGTGCGGGTGAAGTGCAGATCGCTCAGACTGCCATCGGGCTGAACTACATGGATGTGTATCAGCGGTCTGGGGCCTATCCGATGCCGCTGCCCAGCCCTTTGGGGTTGGAGGCCGCGGGCGAGATTATCGCGGTGGGCGATGGGGTTACCGACTTGGCTGTTGGGGACCGTGTGGTCTACGGCGGTGTCCTTGGATCTTACGCCAGCCACCGCAACGCCCCCGCTGCGCGGTGCATCAAGATCCCCGATGGCATCACCGATGAACAGGCGGCGGCCGTTTTGATGAAGGGTCTGACGGTCGAATACCTTCTCAACCGCACGTTTCAAGTAAAGGCCGGTCAGGACGTGTTGTTCTGGGCGGCGTCTGGCGGTGTCGGTCAACTGGCAGGCCAATGGGGTAGGCATCTGGGCGCGCGGATGATTGGTGTTACGGCGGGCGCTGAGAATTGCGAGGCTGTAAAGAAGCTAGGTTACGCCGAGGCAATTGACCGCAAGACCGAAGAGGTTGCCGCAAGGGTGCGCAAACTGACCGATGGGCAGGGTGTCCCGGTTGTTTATGACAGCGTCGGTAAAGCGAGTTTCGAGGCGTCGATCGAAAGCCTCGCGACCTATGGTCTATTGGTTTCTTTCGGTGCGACAACTGGCCCTGCGCCTGACGTCTCGCCGCATCTGCTTCAGGTGAAGGGGTCGCTTTATTTCACTCGCCCGACACTTGCCAATTATGTCGCCTCTCGCGAAGATCTGGTCCATTCGGCCAGCGAAACTTTCCGTCTGATGCAAGAGGGCGTGCTGAGCGTAAACATCAACCAGCGTTTTGCGCTGTCGGATATCGTTGCGGCCCATGAGGCGCTTGAAAGCGGCGAAACAACCGGCTCGACCATTTTGGTACCGTAACAAGATGAGCAGCACCGCGCGCCAAGTACTGCCAAAGATCACCGTGTCACGGGTCGTGATTTGGTGTCTTGCAGGACTGTTCGTGATCGTGATGGCATTGACCGAGCCAACGGATGTGCTGGTCCGCGTTGGCGCGATATCGGCCTTGGCGGTGGCACTGTTTGCCACGCGGTTGCTTCCCGAAGTAGTGACTGCTCTGGCGTGTTTTCTTGCGTTCGTCGCCATTGGTGCTGCCCCAAACGAAGTAATCTTCTCCGGCTTTGCCAGCAGCGGTTTCTGGCTTTTGTTTGCAGGATTGGTGATCGGAGCCGCAATCACAACGACCGGGTTAGGCATGCAGGTGGCATTACGGATTTTTCAACGCACCGGGGATTCCTATGTCAAAGCCGCGCTGCTTTTGGGCATAAGCGGGTTGGGCCTGGGCGTCCTTGTGCCTGCGACGATCCCACGTGTGATCATCATGCTGCCAATCGCCCTGGCGCTGGCTAAAACCATGGGATACGCCATTGGATCGCGTGGACACGTCGGCCTGACAGTTACGGCGGCAGTGGCCACCAATTTGCCGACGTTTGCCTTTCTGACGGGGAACCTGCCCACAATCGTCCATATCGGCGCCTTCGAGACGCTTTATGGGATACGCCCCGCTTACGGGCAGTACTTTATTCAACAAGCACCTATCAATCTGGTGAGGTTTGCGGCCCTTTTGGTCTTAATGTTGCCCTTCGCGCCGCGCCGCGCCGAGACGGCCTCGGCTTTGGATGCGCCTACACCATTTACCACGATCCAGAAGTTACTGTCAGTCCTGATTGGCGCGGCGATTTTATTCTGGGTGACGGACGCATGGCATGGGATTTCGCCCGCCTGGATTGCGCTCTCGCTGGCGGCTGTTTTGATGGTTCCGGCGTTTGGCATTTTGGATGAGACGGCGATGAAGACCAAGATCGACATGTCGACGGCGTTTTTTCTCGCGGCGGTCTTTGCGATTAGCGCTGTTGCGCAACACACGGGTCTCAGCACGGTGATTGCAGACCGACTTATTCCGCTTTTGCAGTTGGGTCAGGGCAGCGATTTGCGCGATCTTTATTCGGTGGTGGGAATATCGACGTTGCTTTCGCATTTCACCACCGCTCCGGCGGCACCTGCGGTATTGGCCCCTCTGGCTGGGGCATTTGCAGCTGAAACCGGCTGGTCAATTGAGACGATTTCCATGAGCCAGGTCATCGGGTTAGCCACGCCGGTCCTGCCACATCAGGCGCCGCCGCTGATTGTCTCAATGGCGCTGGCGCAAATACCAATTGCCGCACTTTTGCGTATCTGCGCAGGGCTGGCGGCGGCGGTGACCGTGATCGGTATTCCGCTCACCTTTGTCTGGTGGAACTACTTGGGGATTTTTTGATGAATGAGGCTGTCGTATTTACTCTGAATGGTAAAGAGGTCCGTATCGAAGGCCCGCCGGCGATGCCGCTTCTTTTTGCGCTGCGGGGCCAGCTTGATCACAAGGGAACGCGGCTGGGTTGTGGCGAGGGGCATTGTGGAGCCTGCACTGTCACACTGGATGGGGTGCCGGTCACATCCTGCGACCTGCCAATTTCAGCAATTGCTGGCAAAAATGTCGGCACAGTTGAAGGGGTACTCGCCGCCGATCATCCGCTGGCTGCTGCGCTGATCCGGCATCAGGCGGGGCAATGTGGTTATTGCCTGCCTGGGATATTGACGCGTGCAGCGGCCCTGATTGATCAGGGCCAATGTGCTGAGGATATCCGCAACGCTCTGGACGCCAACCTTTGTCGCTGCGGTGCGCATGGGCGGATCATGGCGGCGATCCAAGAGGTGGCATCATGAACGTCCCCCCACCGTTGAAGAATTTCCCACTGGTCAGCCAATGGCTGTCGTTTGCGTCGGATGGTGGCGTTGATCTGTTGTCAGGCCGGGTGGAACTTGGGCAGGGGATTGCCACCGCTTTGACCCAGATCGCTGCGGATGAGTTGGATGTCGCGATTAACGCGATCCGGCTGACCCAAGGACACACTGGCGTATCGCCAGCGGAGGGCCCTACCGTGGGCAGCTTGTCGGTGACATTTGGTGGTCAATCGATCCGCATGGCGACGGCCGCCGCGCGCACCTTGATGCTGGGTCACGCTGCTGAATTGCTGCAAACTACCGCCAATGACCTGACAGTTTGCGCGGGCGAGATCATTAAGGATGGTCTTGAGACGGGCCTGAGTTATGCAAGCCTGTCGGCTGATGTAGATCTGGCGGTCCCAGCGGTCGACCACGCGCAGCCCAAGGCGGCCTCTGACCGTCAGATTGCAGGCGCTTCTGTACCGCGCGTTGATCTGGCGGCGCGGCTTGAGGCTGGCTATCTACTCCACGATATGGAGCTGGACGGCATGTGGCATGGCCGCGTGATCCAGCCGCCAGCACTTGATGCGACTTTGGGTGCCTTGCCTGATCTTGAGCTTCCGGACGGTGCTCAATTGGTCCGCGAGGGGCAGTTTCTCGCTGTTGTGGCAGTGGATGAATACGTTGCGCTGCGCGAGGCACGCAGGCTTGCCGGGCGGCTTGACTGGCAGATGGGGTCCATTTCGTTAGTGCATCCCATCGATGGTCTGGAGGCGGACATTGCGGAAAGCGAGACGCTATATGATAGCGACGATCTCATGGCTGGGATTACCGAAGTCAGCATTACGCTAACGAAGCCAGCGCTGAGCCATGGTTCGATCGGGCTGTCTTGTGCGGTGGCGCAGTGGCAGGGAGACGCGCTGAAGGTTTGGGCGCACAGCCAGAATGTCTTTGCTTTGAAAGAGTCGCTTGCCCGCGTGCTGAAACACCCCGCCGAGCTGATCACTGTGATATTTGCGCCAGGTGCTGGTTGCTACGGGCACAATAGCTCTGATGATGTTGCCCTTGATGCGGCTTTGATGGCGCGAGGGGTCGGGCGACCTGTGCGCGCACTTTGGCAAAGACAGGACGAGTTCCAAAACGCACCCCTGAACCCGGCGATGAAAACACAGATGACGGCGCGGTTGGACGATGCTGGGAAGATCGTGTCCTTTGATGCGCGCGTGATCAGTCCACCGCATTCGACGCGGCCCGGCGGAACCGACGAGCCGAACTTGCGGGCGCAACAATTCCTGCCCAATGCTATGCCGATGGGGCTGGGCGATGATCCGCCGCAACCCCAAGGCGGGGCAGATCGCAACGCAGTCCCAGGCTATCTGATTCCGGCGGTCCGCGTTGTGCGTGACCGCCCGGTGCATGTCCCTTACAGGTATAGCGCTATGCGCGGATTGGGAACCTTCACCAACGTCATCGCATTGGAGCAGCTGATGGAAAGTTGTGCGGAGGCCGCAGGCCAAGCCGGTATAGAATACAGATTAGCGCATCTGGACGATCCACGCGCGATTGCCGTGATTGAAACGGCGCGGGACATGGCCGGGCCTTGGGACAAAGCGGACGACGTGGGCTATGGCTTTGGCTATGCGCGCTATAAAAACAGCGCTGGTTATCTGGCCTGCATGGCCCGGATTGTGGTAGGCGATGAGGTGCGCGTCACAGACGTCTGGTCGGCAGGCGACGTTGGCGAGGCGATCAACCCCGATGGCACCATTAACCAGATCGAAGGCGGGATCGTGCAGGCGATCAGCTGGGCGTTGAAAGAAGAGATCGGCTTTGCCGGGGGTCAAAATCTGACCCAAAGCTGGGAAGATTACCCAATTCTTAAGTTCTCGGAAATACCCCGTCTGCAGACCCGTCTGATCGGACCGCAAGACGCAGTCCCTCTTGGGGCAGGCGAAATTTCATCTGGCCCGGCGGGTGCGGCAGTGGTGAATGCCGTGCGTGCGGTTCTTGGTGTGGTGCCGGAACGCTTGCCGCTCAGCCGCCACGCGCTGGTGGCTCTGCTGAGCTAGGTAGTTAGAGCTTAAGAAGCTTCCTGGCGTTCCCGCTAAGAAGCTTTGTCTTATCGGCTCTATCCATCTCAAACTTAGTGATCCAGTCGACGCCGTCCTTGTTTGTCACATAAGGCCAATCGACCGCAAACATGATGCGGTCGATGCCGACCTCTTCGATACAACAGCGCAGGGCCGCGTCCGAGAAAAAGCCGCTGGTGGTGATGTGGAAATTATTGCGGAACACCTCGGCAAAATTTGTGGGCGCATTGTCAGACCGCGAAAAACTCTCGTCGATGCGTGCAAGCAGGAACGGGATTGCTTCGCCCAGATGCCCAAGGACAACGGTCAGGTCGGGGTGTTTATCAAAGATCCCACTGAGGATCATCCGGACAGCCAGCGTGCCTGTCTCCACCCCAAATCCCCAAGCGGACCGGGTCAGCGCGGGATGGCTTTTCGCATAGGCGCCATAATATGTTTCGATCACTGATTTGTCGGGCAGAGCAGGGTGCAGATAGACTGGCACACCGAGCGCCTCGGCCCGCGCAAAGATCGGCCAGAAATCAGGTTCATCGACAAAGCGGCCATTGCTCAGCCCGTGCAGCAAAGCACCTTTCAAACCCAGCTCTTCGACCGCGCGGGTCAATTCGTCGGCTGACGCCTGCGGGTCAACTGTGGGCAGCATTGCGAATCCGGAAAAGCGATCCGGGGCACTTTCGATGGCGGCGGCCAGCACGTTGTTGACAGCACGAGTGGCCTCAACCGCGACATCCGCATTTAGCCGTTGCGTACCGGGGGATTGGTGCGAAAGGACCTGCATATCGATCCCGGCCGCGTCCATCTCTTGAATGCGAATATCCAGAAAATCATAAAGCCGCTTACCAATGGGCGATGCGGGGTCTGCTGCTGCGTGGCCAAAGTGTTTGGCCAGATCGTGGTCCATGAAGTGTTCTTCAATCGCAATAATCTCGGGTGTCTCGGTCATCTTGAGGAAGCCTGCAGGTTGCTTGGGTCATCACCCGCGAACAGCGGGCTTTTTCAGTTGACACCAATGCGAACGATTGCACAACTGATTTCAGACGGTTTTGCGCATCGGAGGATATGATGGCCAATTCGGATCAGTATACATCAACACATTGGGAAAAGATCAGCGGGTCGCTTGATCAAGGGCAGGTCTTCAACACGATGCGGGACACACCCTATTACCGGGATGCGGTCTACCCTCAGTTTTCTCGAGGCGAGTATTTGCGGCGCTTTGCAGCCCTCAAGGCCAAGATGCAAGAGCAGGACCTTGACGTGGTGATCTGCCCTGGTGGTCCGAGCCACTGGAGCTTCGGCGGCGGGATGCTTTGGCTTTCGGGCCATTGGGAATGGCATTCCTTGGCGGCCTATGTTGTCTTTCCACGAGATGGTGAGCCGACACTGATCTATGGGATGGGCGGCACCCATATTGAAGCAGTCCGGCGCGAGGTCTCGGTGGCAATTTCGGATGTGCGGTCCAGCCGTGGCGGGCTCTACGGCGTCGTCATGTCCGAACGGATTGCCGAACTGGGTTATGACAAGGGACGGATCGGGTTGTTGGAAATCGACAGCCGTCACAAGGATTACATGCCGGTCAATCAATACGCGGCCCTGAAAGAGGCGCTACCGGAGGCCGAGATTGTCTTTACCCAAGGGCTGATGCACGCGCTTTTGTCGATCCACAGCGAAGAGGAGCTGGATTGTGTCCGCCATGCCGGAACGCTCTGTACGAATGCGATGCAGGCGATTGCCGAGCGTGCCAAACCCGGTGCGACAGAGGCTGACTTACGCGCGGCGGCCGGATCCGCAATCCTTGAAGGTGGCGGTGATATTGATTTCCTGATCATTGGGTCAACGCCGATGGCCGCCCCGGCAATGGTCTTTGGCAATCCTCGCCCGTCGCAGCGTGAGCTAAGTTCCGGGGATATGATCATCATGGAGCTGGCAGCAGGGTATCGCGGGTATAGTGCACAGATCGGACAACCGATTTGCCTCGGCGCGCCATCTGATCCAGTTCAGCAATTTTGGGATGAGATCGCAAAGCCCGGCTATTTGAAGATTATCGATACGATCTCCCCGGGGCGGCCACTGGCAGACATGCGGCAGGCTGCTGGCATTTTCCGCGAGAAGGGTGTGCAATCGCGACCGATTGTCATGCATGGGATCGATTTTGTGTCCGATGGCCCGCATGTGTTTGTCGAACGCACCGCGTCAAAACCCTTCGAGGAGACGTTTAAGCCTGGTATGGTATTGATGCCTGAACCGAACCCGATTTCCGCTGACGGACGCATGGGCATGTTTGTTGGGCACACCTTTATCGTCACTGAAGACGGTAAGGAATGTGTTGACGACTGGCCGCTGGAACTGACCGTCGTCTAGCGGCCAAGTTTTTCAGACAACCAGATGAACGAGGCCGGAGCCCATTCTTTGTAGTGTTCAAAGGCGCAGTGTCCGGCGTTTGGATAGACGCGCGCCTCGCGACCCGTGACGGGACCGTGTTCCAGCATGTAATAAATGTTGCCGATGGGGGCGAGATGATCCTCTTTTCCGTTGATCATCAAAAGCGGCATCGTGATGTCGTTGACGATCCCCAAGGACGATAGCGCCCACCGACCGTGGATATTATTCTCGGTTTCGATCGACCATGTCGGAAAGGATGGAGGACCACCTGCAGGACCAAAGACGAAGGTCGATCGGCGATTGCGCGCCGCGATAAAGGCATCCATCTCGGCGTCGGTCATGCGATAGCCGAAAGGGTGGCCTGCGACGGCAACAACGGCGTGGATTTTTTCAGGCGCGGTGCCTGCAAGTTGCATCACGGAATAGCCTCCCCTGCTGATACCGAAGGCACCGACGCGATCGGCGTCAACTTCAGGCCGTGCAGCAAGCGTGTCGATGGCGGCGATCCAAGCTTTAACTGACTCTGGTTCCCACGGAAAAGGGTTTTCACCCGTTCCCGGCGCATCCATAACCAGCGACGCCAGTCCGTTTTCAAGCGCATACTCGGCGGCCCAGCCACGGTCTTCCTTGAACACGTCAGAGCCACACATGATCAGGACGGCGGGGCTGTTCTTCTGCCCCTTGGGTGCGCGAAAATGGGCGCGAAAACTTTGGCCGTCGCAGTCTATGTCTATAACTTCCATCGGAGGGTCGAGATGGGCGCTGGCCTTGCGATAGGCGCGGGCGCAATCGGCACTGATGCCCGCTTTCACCGGGGAGACTTCGCCGGGAAACCGCCCAATTGCGTAAAAAGTCTTGGCCAGAAGATAGGCCTCACGGGCATTGGCGGTATCGCCGTTCTCCGTCAGCGAGTCTCCTTTGGATTCGTGCTTTTGCCCGGCCTCGCGCCAGATAGGAACCCAATGCTCTTCGGTCGTGGAAGTGAGTCTTGAGACGATTTCGCGAAGTTCATCAAGATCAGAGATCATTGATAGCCAGCGCCGATAAAATCCGCCTTTTGCGACGATGAACGGGTCTTCGCTGGGCGCAAATCCAAGAGAATTCGTTGATTTACTCATGTTTTAGAGCCTTTTTGCCGGGGGATCAAAGAAACTGCAGCGGTGTAGACAGGTGATCCAATGCTGTGTAACGTATTTAAGCAATCGATTGCATAGAATGCCATTCAAGTGAATAGCATTTTGTTGACAGCATGCGAGGACGGGAAATTCCCGGTCAATCAGGGGGGAGAAAAAATATGAACAGATACTTATCTCGACCAATCATCAGCAGCCTGTGCGTGGGGGCAGTTTTGACGCTGACCGCGTTTCAGCCGGCATTTGCCCAAGAGGTAAATAATCCGGGCTTGCTGGTTCACGCAGCAGACGACGAACCGACATCTCTGGATCCTGCACAGGTCGAACCGGGCGAGGGCGGCGAAACTGTCATCCTTCAGGTTTACGATCGGTTGCTGGATATCGGGCCGGATTCGCCCGAGCTTATCCCATCGCTGGCTCTGGAAGTGCCTACCGTAGACAACGGGCTGATCTCTGCTGATGGGCTGACTTATACGTTCAAGCTGCGCGAAGGCGTTGTCTTCCATGACGGCACCGCCTTGACAGCCGATGATGTCAAATATTCCTGGGATCGGGCGATGGAGATGGATTTGCCAGAGGGCAATGCCGGTATCCTGTCCGATTACATTGCGGCAACTGCGGTTGTGGATGACTTCACGTTTCAGGCGACCCTGAACGAAGCGAGCGCGAGCTTTCTGAACTCGGTCGTGATTGCAATGGTCGCCTCTATCGTCAGTCAAGACGCGGTTGAGGCCAATGGTGGCGTTGAGGCGGGCGTGCCGAACACATTTATGTCCGGCAATGCAGTTGGAACCGGACCTTACAAGTTTTCGGTTTGGAACCGTAACGAGAACCTTCAGCTTGAGGTCTTTGATGACTACTGGGGCGATAATGCTTCGCTAGACGTAAGGATCGAGATCGGCGGCGATCCCGACGTGCGTGTTCTTGGTCTGCGCGCGGGCGAATTTGATACGATTGAAACCGACCCGTCCTTCATCGCGGATCTTGAAGGTGTGGATGGTGTGACGATCTATCAGGAGGGTCTGCTGCTTGAGCCGCTTCACATCGGCATGAACCTCAACATCCCCGAGGGCGCCTTGCCGGCTGAAGACACAATCCCGGTCGATTTCTTTCACGATGCGCGAGTACGTCAGGCATTCAACCATGCATTCGACTATGATGCGTTTCTGAACGGTCCTTTGGCGGGTTATGGCGATTTCAATCCGCACTACATCCCGATTGGCATCTTTGGCTATGACGAGGCTTCGCCAACCTACAACAAGCAGGACAAGGCCAAGGCTGAGGAACTGTTTCGCGCTGCAGGGTACTGGGATGACGGCTTTACGATCTCGGTGATCACCGAGGAGGGCAACCTTTTCGCGCTGATGTGCCTTGTAATGAAGGACTCGCTGGAAGGCCTGAACCCTAAGTTTCGGGTGAACGTGCTGGCGGTTGCGGAATCGGTGTTTGACGATGCCCATGCCCAAGACCCGCTAGAATATGCGATGTGGGCTAAGAACGCCGATCCGGCAGCTGATCCGAACGCCTATCTTCAGGCTTATGTACATCCTGATGGCGACTGGGGACAGGTCCATGGTTTTGCCAATGGCTATGCTGACCCAGATGCAATCGGCGCAATGATCGACGCTGCTGCGGTCGAGCTGGATGTTATAAAGCGGGCAGAGATGTACGCTGAAATCAGCAAGGTTCTTTATGATGAACCGATGTGGCTGATCGGTGCGCAGGAAGGTGTCGTCGCGGCCCATCGTGATTGGGTCCAAGGCTTCACCATGCAGCCGCTTTGGCCACGTCCGGGCTTCAAGTTCGCATTGTTCGACAAATAGGTCGTAGCCCTTGAACAAAAGCCTGCGCGCCTGAACGGGTGCGCAGGCTTCGTTATCCCACCAAACAATAATCGACTATTTTTACGGAGACCGTGAATGCAGCTACGGGACTATATTATCCGACGCCTCATTGTCCTGCCGATCCTGATCATTGGCGTTTCGATTGTCGTATTTTCGTTGACCCGTATCTCAGGATCGCCGGTTGGCATTTATCTGTCGCATGAAATGTCCCCCGCCGAAGTTCAGCAGATCGAAGCGCGCTACGGTCTCGATAAGCCGCTGCCGGTTCAATACTACGCTTGGGCCAAGGGCGTGTTGCAGGGTGATCTGGGCTGGTCCGGTGTCGCCGCTGCCCCTGTCACCGAAGTTTTTCCCAACAAACTTGCTGCCACTATGGAACTGGCATTTTCCGCTGGATTCGTTGCGGTTTCATTAGGGATCTGGCTGGGCACTTTTGCTGGTGCAAGGCGCAATCGATGGCCCGACCACATCACCCGGATTGTCGCCGTAAGCGGGGCCAGTCTGCCGCTTTTCTGGCTGGGAATTCTTCTCCTTATCATCTTCTGGGCCAATCTAGGCTGGGCGCCGATTGGGCGCAGTGATGCCACGATTTGGGCGAGTATTGCCCACCCGACAGGCCTTTACACCGTTGATGCTCTGCTGGCTGGAAACCTCAAAGCGTTCGGTGACGCTTTGTGGCATCTGGCACTGCCCGCGTTGACGCTGGGCTATGGCGCCACTGCGATCATCGCGCGGATGATGCGATCATCGCTGGTCGAGGAGTTGCAGCAGGATTATGTCGACGCCGCGCGCGCCAAGGGCTTGCCAGAACGGCTGGTTCTGCGGCGCCATGCGCGGCGCAACGCGCTAATCCCCACAGTGACGGTCATCGGTCTGACCTTTGGGTTCCTGTTGCAAGGGACAATTACCGCCGAGATCATCTTTAGATGGCCGGGGCTGGGCCGTTGGATGGCAGATTCCGTGCTGCGCGGTGATCAGGCGACGATTATGACCTATGTGCTGTTTACCAGCGTTCTATTCCTGATGGTCAATTTGGTGGTGGATGTCATCTATGCACATCTTGACCGCCGTGTCGTTCTGGGAGGCTGAGAATGGCGGATATCTCTCAGACCCGTTTGCCCAAAAGCCCATTTCGGGGGCCGACGACCTCAGTCTGGCAGGTGCGGGTTCTGCGCATGCGCGAGCTTGCTGCCAACATCCTGTCGAACCCGACCACGGTGCTGGGCCTTGCTATCATTGGAATGCTGCTGGGGATGGCGATCTTTGCGCCATTTATTGCAGAGCCAAATATCCCTGATGCCTACCAGATGCCGCGCGACTGGGGCGCTGTGCGCAAGCCGCCGGGAACGCCGGGGCATATTCTGGGCACCACAAACGAGGGCGGCGACGTTTTCTACGGTGTCGTCTGGGGCAGCCGAACATCGCTGCAGCTTTCGTTGATTGTGGTCAGTGCGACTGTGATTATCGGCACCATCGTCGGCAGTATTGCAGGCTTCCTTGGCGGCTGGGTTGATGAGGTTCTGATGCGGATCGTCGATGTGTTTCTGTCGATCCCAGAACTGATCTTTGCCCTTGCCATTGCTGCCATGCTGGGGCCATCATTCAGCAACATCATCATTGCGCTTTCAATGGTGATTTGGGTGAAATACGCGCGCATCATGCGGGCACAGATCATTCAGGTGAAACAGAATGAGTATATAGACGCCGCCCGCGTGATAGGCGACAGCAAGATCAACATCTACTTCCGGGACATTCTGCCAAATTCCTTTACGCCCGTGATGGTTCAAGCGACGCTCGATATGGGCAATGTGGTTCTGATTGGGGCAACCCTATCATTTATCGGTCTGTCAGAGGCTGGCATCGCCGAATGGGGAGTATTGGTGTCCGAAGGTCAGGCTGGGATCGCGTCAGGCCGGTGGTGGGCTTCAACGTTCCCGGGTCTCATGATATTTCTCTGGGCGCTTGCCTTTAATCTAGTTGGCGATGGCTTGCGCGATGCGCTTGATCCCAGAACAGAAGGCCGCTGATGTTCGACGAAAATCAACCATCCCTGGCGGCAAACAGCGCCAACGCCATTGCCCGCGTCGATGACCTAAAAGTCTACTTCAATTCCAAGCGCGGGATTGTCCATTCCGTGGACGGCGTCAGCTTCGACATCCGCGATGGAGAGACATTGGGACTGGTCGGCGAAACCGGCTGCGGCAAGAGCGTCACCGGTCGGTCTTTCCTGCAACTGCTTCCAATGCCGCCGGGTATTCAGGCGGGCGGATCAATCACCTTTTATCCGCAAGGTATCTGCGAAGAGTGTGGTGGGAAGGGCTGTGCCAGTTGTACAGGCACCGGACGCACTTCGGTTGACTGCGAAGCCTGCAGCGGCACGGGCTGCGACGCCTGTGGCAGCAATGGCGCGCAACAGATTGATCTTCTGAAGCTGGGGTCCGAAAAGATGCGGCGCATTCGGGGTGATCGGATCGCAATGATCTTTCAGGACCCGGGCAAGGCGCTTAATCCATCACTGACGATCCGCGAACAAGTGGGCGAGGTCTTCTTGCAGCACCGCAGTGAAGAGTTGCTAGGCGCGGCCGGGATCGCGACGGACGCAGGTGGCTGGCAGGCCAATATCCTGCGCCGCAAAGCCTCGCAAATGGAGCGAGGCATAGAAGGGCTGTTGCTGGCGTTGCCGCCGTTGCGATCACAGCGCAATAAGCTGGAACTGGCGCTTGATGACATGGTGGCGGACGCGTTGACGGAGACGCAAATCGCCAACCCGCGCAAACTGATGGGGCGGTATCCGCACGAGTTGTCGGGCGGAATGCGTCAGCGGGTGATGATCGCGCAAGCGCTGGCGTGTAACCCGGACCTTTTGATCGCTGACGAGCCGACAACGGCGCTGGATGTGACAGTGCAGGCGCGCATTCTAGAGCTGATCAGCGAGTTGAAGGAACGGCACAAGACCAGTGTCCTTTACATCAGTCACGACCTGTCGCTTGTCCGGCGCATCTGCGACCGGGTGGCCGTTATGTATGCGGGCCGGATCGCAGAGATTGGAACGACTGAACAGATTTTCAATGATCCGCGACATCCCTATACGCGCGGTCTTTTGGCGGCGGTTCCGACCGCTGCAAGCAAACGGGGTGAGCTGGCCGCGATCAAAGGATCGGTGCCCGAGCTCGTCGACCCAAAACCATCCTGTCGGTTCACCGGAAGGTGCCTCTTTGAAACTGAGGCGTGCGGGACCTTTGATCCCGCGCTTCAGAATGTTGCGCCCAATCACGCAGTTTCCTGCTTTATTCATCACCCGCCGCCAGAAGGCGTGCGGCCCAGCTTTGACACCAAAACATCATGAGTGCTGCAGATCAGATGCCCCAAGCCAAACCCGGAACCAACGCCGACATCCTGCTGTCGGTGCGCAATATCAAAAAGCACTTCCCTATTCGGGAAGGTGCCTTGCAAAAGGTCGTGGGCCAGGTGCGTGCGGTGGACGGCGTCAGTTTTGACATTCGTCGCGGCGAAACACTGGGGCTTGTCGGTGAAAGCGGCTGCGGCAAGACTACTTTGGGTCAGGTCGTCAGCGGATTGAGAGCGCCCACCGATGGCGCAGTTTACTACGACATCTCTGAAACCCAACGCGCGGAACTTGAGGCGAGGCAATCGGTCAACTGGGGTGCTGGGCATCGCATCGACCAGCTTGAAGGTGCGGCGTTCAAAAACTTCCGGCGTAATTGCCAGATGGTGTTTCAGGATTCTTATTCCTCGCTTAACCCGCGTCATCTGGTCATCGATCTCGTGGGGCGTCCGCTCAAGGTTTATAAAGAGGCGTCGGGCGATGAACTGGTTGAACGCGTTGTGGCCCTGCTAGAGCAGGTCGGGCTCGACCGGCAGCACCTCTATCGTTACCCGCACCAGTTCTCTGGTGGGCAACGACAGCGGATCTCCATCGCACGGGCACTGGCGCTTGATCCTGATCTTATCGTGCTGGACGAACCAACAAGTGCGCTTGATGTGTCGGTTCAGGCGCAGATCTTGAACCTCCTGCACGATCTACAGGTCGAACGGAACCTTGCCTATCTCTTTGTCACGCATGATCTTTCCGTTGTACGACACATGGCTGACCGGATCGTGACCATGTATCTGGGCAAAGTGGTTGAGACTGGCGAGACGACCGACCTCTTCCGCCAGCCGTATCACCCCTATACCCAAGCCTTGATGGCGGCCAAACCGGACCTGATCGAAGGCGAAGACACCGCGATGCAATCGCTTGAAGGCTTGGTGCCCGACCCCGCCCGACCGCCGCAAGGTTGCCGTTTCCACACCCGGTGCTCACAGGCGACACCGGTTTGCGGTTGGGAGGTTGACGACGTGGTCCGTTGGTTGGATTCGAGCGAAGAGATGTTTGACAAGCTTTCCGGCGTGGAGCGCAAGAGCGCCTTTGATGCCACCTTGACCTTTGAAGATGAGACCTCGGCTCAGCGGCTGGCAGATGGGTTGCAATCCGATCTTGTGCCTGCACCGATGCGTGAGGCTACAGAGGCGCTCGAGGTCTCAGAAAAATCTGTTCGGGTGCGTTTCCAAGAGGTAGCAGAAATCAACCTGACGGACCGCGACAATGGGCGCGCTGCCGCCTGTATTCTGGACCCTAACGACGTGAAGCGAGGCTAGCATATGATTGACCCTGAAAATGTCAGCCTGACCGAAGTTGTCGATGGAGCGACGGTGCACCTGATGTATGTGCCGACATGGGACGGGCTTTATGCGCCCATTGGCCTGCGCAAACCTGATGGGGAAGGGCCGTTCCCGATTGTGCTTCTGGCCTCTGGCAATGGGGGCGAGGGGATGCCTTGGATTCGCGATGCCGTGCGCACCAAAGGCTATATCATGGACCGGTTGGTGGACGCCGGCTACGCCTGCGCTTGGCTGCGTTACCGCACCGAAGTCGAGTTGGGATATAACGATGGCGGTGGGCTGGTGCGCGATATCCGGCAGGGCCGGGAAATGTTCAATCGATCGCCCTTGGAATACGAAGACGAGATCGCGATCATCGACTTCGTCAAGACGCTTTCCTTTGTGGATGCCGACCGGGTAGGCTTGATTGGGATGAGCCATGGTGGTGAGATGGTGCTAAAGATCACCTCGGAATATCATGGTGTTAGGGCTGCTGTTGCCAGCGAACCTGCATCGCATGAATACCTAGCACTAACTGTCGATGAGACAGCCTTTGTCGATGAAGCGACGCAGATGCGCAACATCGAGAACATGCAGATGACCGAGACCGACAAGGTCCGCCGCCGCATCGATATGGACCTCGCACAAGCGCGGATCAGCGGGATCGATACGCCCATTATGGTCACTGGCCGCGACGACGATCATTTGCAAGGCATCTTCCGCACCACCTATGATCTTCTTTTAGAGGCAGGCAAAGAAGTTGAATGGTTCAGTGTCGACCACGACTTGCATGGCTATATATTTCCAATCCGTGGCAGCGACGGAGAGTACGAGCTTAACGACGTCCAGATTGCGGCGATTGACCGGACCATCGGCTGGTTGGACGGGTATCTGAAGGACTAAGTCTTCGGTGCGGCGACGCTCGCGCGTTCGATCAATTGAACCGGAAGTACAGTTGTTGGCGGAACCTCAGCAGTTGGGTCTTTCATCATTTTGACCAGAAGTTCCGCACTCAACCGACCAACCTCAAATTGCTCGACCCGAATTGTTGTCAGACCGGGCGAAATTCGGTCCAGGAAGGGCAGGTCGTTAAACCCTGTGACAGAGATGTCCTTGGGACAATTCATCCCGTGTTTTTCAAGATAGTCGATAGCGCCGATCGCTAGACGGTCATTGGCACACAGAATAGCTGTAAATTTCCAGTTCGACTGTAAAAGGGTTCCGGCGCACAGCCAGCCCGCATCCTCGTCAAAACGGGTCGCGTGAACGATTGCCTGTTTAGGAATCTGGAGGCCCATTTTTTTCGTCGTCTGTTCAAAAGCAAGCCGCCGCGCAACCCCTGTTGATAAGGCCTTGGGACCGGCGATATGCGCTATGTTGTGATGGCTTGCCGCGTAAAGATGATCGAGAAGCATGCGAATGCCTTCTGCATCGTCGTTCACGACACTTGGAACCGTTGCGCCTTCAATCAACCGGTTGACCGTCACGACGGGCACGTTCTCCTGAGCGACCTCGACGATGCGAGGGTCAGAGCGGTGGGCTGCTGCGTCGATGATGCCGTCCACCCCGCGCTCGAGCAGAACTTCGACGAGCTTGCTCTCGCGATCTATATCGTTGTCCGTGTTGACAATAATTGAGGCATAGCCCGCAGATTCCAAAATGCTTTCGACACCGCGGACGATGGGTGGAAACAACGTGTTCGTGATATCTGGAATTAACAGCCCCACGGTCATCGTGCGACTGGTGCGCAGTCCGGAGGCAAGCCGATTGCGTCGATAGCCCATCCGCTGGGCGGCATTGCGCACGCGATCGACCACTTCGTCGGTCAGAGCTTTTTTCGCTTCCGGGTCAAGGGCGCGCGATACCGTTGAGGTGTGAACACCAGTTTCGCGGGCGATGTCCTTTAGTGTGACACTTTTGATCATATCAAATGCTCTAAATTCAAAGCAGCAACAGGGCAACCTTATAGATTTGTGCAATCGTTTGCGGAAAGATCTTGACGGAGCTGACGTTGCTGTCCTAGCATCATGCAAACGATTGCGCATAGTCGGTGGTCGTGCTGCACTCTTAAGGTAGATGGGGCATGAGCGTGGCTGACGCCATCAACGGTGCGCCTATCCCGGGTCCATGTTCAGGTGCCGTAGCAGCATGTCCCAGACAGGGTATGGGCACAGAAATTTATGGTAGGAGCGAGAATGAGCAAACTGAAAATTGGCTGGGTCGGCATGGGCCGGATGGGATATCCAATGGCCGAACGGCTGGTAAAAGCCGGATATGACGTTCACGTGTGGAACCGGACCCGCTCCAAAGCAGAGCCGCTCGCGGAAAAGGGTGCAACACTCGTCGATAGCCCGCGCGATCTGGCCTCGTGTGATGTGCTGGTGACGATGGTGTCCACGGGCAAAGATGTTGAACAGGTCTATTTCGGCGAAAACGGTGTGCTGTCAGGCAGCGAAACACCTGGCATTTTCCTTGATTGTTCCTCGATTGCTGTAGAGCAATCGGCGGACCTGCGCGCGCGGTTGGCTGAGCGCGGCGCTCACTTGGTGGCATCGCCTGTCAGCGGCAACGGCAAATGCGTAAAGGCGGGCAAGCTAAGCGCGGTCGCCTCTGGCCCGCGTGCTGCTTATGATCAAGTCGAAGGCATTATCGACGCTATAGCCGGCAACGGTGTGTCTTATGTAGGCGAGGGCGAATTGGCCCGGTTCTGCAAGATTGCACATAACGTGTTTTTGGGTGTCGTAACCCAAAATCTCGTGGAAATTACGGTGTTGGCAGAGAAGGCTGGCGTGCCGCGTCGTGCCTTCCTGGACTTCATGAATAATTCGGTGATGGGCTCGATATTTACTCGCTACAAGACCAACGCACTGGTCAACCTCGACTGGACCACAACCTTTACGCCCGAGCTATTGCGCAAGGACATGGACCTCGGTCTGGGAGCAGGACGTAGCCTTGGTGTGCCGATGCCGGTGACGGCAGCAACACGAGAGGCGCTGCAGGCTCATTTCGGTGCAGCAACGCTTCAAGATGATGCCGAGGCTTATCTTCAGAAAGATTTCTCAGCCATTCTTGAGACCGTCGCACTTGCGTCAGGCCTTAAGCTGGAAAGCGAGAATTCTCCCTATCCGACCGGATTAGAGGTGCCGCAAGCAGCAGAATAAGGCGCGGGCGAATTGGCCCGCACTTCTGTCGACGAGGGAACCTCGATCAACCATAGGGGCGGTTCACGCACCGCCAGAGTGAAGATGAAAATAGGGAGTGAGAAAATGAAACTCAGTGAATTGATTGCAACAACAGCTGTTGCATCGCTTCTGTCTACGGCTGCAGTGGCAGACATCAAAATTGGGGCGTCCTTGCCCTTGACCGGCAACTTCTCGATTGCCGGAGAAAAACACCAGCAGGGCTATAACCTCTGCGTCAAAATGATCAACGACAACGGAGGCATTCTAGGCGAGCAGGTTGATCTGATCATTTCAGATAACCGATCTGATCCAGCCACCGCGATCAACCAATACGAGCGGTTCATCAACGTAGATGGGGTTGATGCTGTCTTTGGCACGTTCTCGTCGCGCCTGACATTTCCGGTCGCAAACATTCTTGCCAAAAACGGCTTTGTGCATCCGGTGCCTGCGGGTGGTGCGCTACGCATTTATACCCAAGGTCATAAGAACCTGTTCTACTTCCAGCCAGATGCGGCCGAGTATGTGGGTCGTTCTCTGCAAGGACTAATCGAGGATCTGATCCCGGAAGGCGAACGCCCAAAAACGGCCGCCGTCGTCGCGGCTGACGACTTCTTTGCCAATGCAGTCGAGACAGGCTTTCTTGGAACGCAAGTGATCGACCCTGCGGATGGTAGTGTGGTCGCTGATCTTGCGCCCGGCTATCTGTCGGAAGCCGGGATCGAAGTTGTCTACACCGAGAAATGGCCGGAAGAAGGCTTCAACGACTGGCTGAACCTTGCCAATTCGATCAAAAGGTCCGGTGCTGAACTGATCGTCGTTTTGTCAGCCTCTGCCGAAGAAGCTGTGCAAATTACGCGCGCGTTTGCGACAGTGCGGGCGGAACCTAAGCTGGTTTACTACAGTCAGGGAACCCAGGCCGAATTCTACGAGGGTACCGGCGAATCGTCCGATAGCATCTTGATGCACACATCGTGGCATCCGGCCGCCCCCTATATGGGTATGCTGTCGGGCAAGGAGTTCTCTAACCAAGACTTTGTCGACGCCTTTACCGCTGAATTCGGCACGCCGCCAGACGAGGACTCGGCCATTCCATTTGCCGTTTGTCAGGGCATCGAACAAGCGATTATCGGAGCCGGTGCAGCCGATAATGCTGCCATGGGCGCATGGCTTGAGGCGCGGACGCCAGAGGATCCGGTCCGGACAGTTCTGGGTCGCTTCTCGTGGAACGATATAGGCCTGCCAGTTGATAAACCGTTCCTTATTGCGCAGTGGAACGGTGGCGAACTGCAGTTTGTCTATCCGACGGACGAGTTTCCTGAAGTCTCTGAGGTGACATATCCCAAAGACGGTTTCTAAGCACTGGCGGGGACCGGGCCGCGTGTGCCCGGACCCCGCAACACCTCCAAAAAATTTGGAAATGCGAAATGCTTGAGGTCAAGGGCCTGTGCAAATATTTCGGCGGCATTCGAGCCGTCGACGACTGCTCATTTAAAGTGGAAACCGGAAAAATTACAGCACTGATCGGTCCTAACGGCGCGGGTAAGACAACTGCATTTAACTGCATCAGTCGAACGATGATCCCGACCAAAGGCGAAGTTTGGCTGGATGGTGAGCGCATCGATGGCCTGCGCCCGCACAAGATCACCGCGCGCGGGTTGTCACGGACATTTCAAATCTCGCGGAATTTGGCCGATATGACAGTGCTTGAAAACGTGATCTGCCAATCCAAGATCTCAGGCTGGCGCGACATGTTGAAGCCCGCGATGAGCGCGGCCGAAATCGACAAGGCACTCGGCATTCTCGACTTTCTTGGCATCACAAGAATTGCAAATGAAGACGGATCGAACCTGAGTTTCGGTCAGAAGAAACTGATGGACCTCGCAGCGCTTTTGATGAGCGATCCAAAGATCATCCTGCTTGATGAGCCCGCTGGCGGCGTGAATCCGACCCTGTTGGAAGAAATCATTGGCCACATCCGAGAGCTGAACGAACAGGGTCTGACGGTGCTGATCGTCGAACACAACATGGAGCTGATCATGCGCCTGTCACACCGGGTTGTTGTGATGGCCCAAGGTTGCGTGATTGCTGATGGCACCCCTGAAGTTGTGCGCGAGGACCCGCAGGTTCTTGAAGCATATCTTGGCGGCGAAGTGGAGGAGCCAGCGTGACAGAACTTCTTGAAGTTGACGGCATTACCGCTGGTTACGGTGACGGGCCGGCGATCCTTGATG